>JACQOU010000359.1 GCA_016207775.1 Deltaproteobacteria bacterium | reverse complement strand
ATGCACAACAGACTCTAGTTCCCGTAAAAATTATCCGAAATCCTGGAAGGTCTGTCCTGTTTTCCCGCATATACGCCGGTTTTTGTTACGCTGAGCGCCTCGGCGGGAATCGCTGGGTGGTACTTGCTGCAGTTGACGGGGCAGAAGCTATCGGTGGGCATTGCTTGGACCCTTATTTTTGTTCCCGGTATTCTATTTCTACCTTTTTCAGCAAGCTTGCTTGATTTGTGCAAAGCTCGATCCGTTATACTTTTTTTTGAAGTGTTGAAGGTATTGTTGCTCCTGGCCGCTGCTTCCTTTCTCGTGGTCAGACCTTCAAGCGGTGTCGTCTATCTTTTGTCTATTCTTTTCGGCCTTGCCTTTGCGCCTTTTTATCCCATGGGCTATGTAGCAGTTAAGCGCTATTCCCAATCAGACGTTGTTGCGAAACATTCGAGCCTGCTCGAAGTATCCATCCAAATTGCGTGCATCATCGGTGTGGTGTTAACCGGTTTCTTGCTCGAAAAAATAGGTTTCGTTGCCATTTTGTTCTTGGCTTCGGCTTTCGGCCTAGCCAGCGTCGTGGTCGCAGTACTCCTCAAACCTGCTACGGGCGATGAGAACCGGCAAGGAGTCTTTGAATATTTTCTTCGTAGCTCTGCAAAGAATAGTCTTGTGAGTTTTTCTTCTGCCATTAAAAAGAGCATCGCACTCAGTGGACGGTATCGCCAAACCGCCTGGTTTGGGTTGATCCATCAAATACCGCAAAACCTCATTCTTGTTTCAAATGTCCCGTTGCTGATTTATGTCAGCGATGCCATGAAGAAAGGACCTTTTGAATATGGATTGCTCGACGCTGTGTTTAGCGTGCTGGCGCTGGGATGTGGTTTTTATTGGTCAACTCGAAAGTGTTTCAGTTTGTCCTCTGTAGCTCTGAGCTCAGTTTGTTCAGGAGTAACGCTCGTCCTTTTTGGGTTGGTTTCTCCTAACGGTCTTATGCCTTACCTAGTAATGATACTGCTTGCGGTTGCAATGGTATCTGCAAAGATTCACAGTCGGTCGTTCCTTCTCCAAATCGTGGATGAGTCGGACATTGGTGTTCTCAGTTCTTTTTTTCAACTCGTTAGCTATGTGGTCATGCTTGCCATGTTCTTTCTGATTAGCTTCTTGTGTGATCGATGGCACGTTTCCTTTGCTTACTACGCTCTTGGTATATGTGCTTTGCTCTATGCGGTTTTGGTGAAAGTGATCCTAGTGACACAATCGAGGCAAACGGTCTCAGAAAGTAGCCTCACAACCGGGTAGGAATTGCGGTGGTCAATCTGAAAAAGGTTTTAAGAAGCTGGCTGCCAGTGTTGGTCACCGAATAAACGAAGAATGGATAGCGACGTTGTTAATAGTTAGAACACGATTTGCAATCTGCTCAGTTCTTGGCATTGGAGCTGTATTCATAGGCACCGTCGGTGGCCTGCACCTATATAAGAAGCCGAAGATTTATACTAAGCCGGTCGTTGACTCTGTTTATAGTCTGAATCCCCGCAATACGCGCACTCGTCTGGATTATATGACCGCCCGAGCAATTCTCGGACAGTTCCTTCAATATAATGATTTCGGGGAAATTGTTCCCAGTGTTTTTGAGTCGTGGCGGATAGAAGATAATGGTCGAAAATATATCTTTAAAATCAGAAAGAATGTACGGTTCCATTCGGGTAAATTATTCAGCGTAGATGATGCCATTTTTACTCTTCATTACCTGGCAGTACCGTCATCCCTGGTCGCATCCTTTTTCTCAGACATTGCCGGTTGCAATTCATTTATCGAAGGTAAAGCCAAGGACATCTCTGGTATCCGAGCACTCGATAAGGAGTCGTTCCAAATTACATTGCGGCGCTCATCTTATGTTTTTCTGACGATGCTGGCTGATCCCAAGATTCTCATTGTTCCCGATCGTCTGAATGGATTGTCCGAGGCTGAATTTTTCAAGAAACCGGATGGTGTGGGTCCTTACTTCTTGGATGAGATTCTGCAAGAAGGGAAACGACTGATACTCAAAAGAAACCCGCATTACTTTGGCGGTATGCCTGCTATCCATCAGTACGTACTCCAGACAATGGAAAAGGAGCAGGCTAAGGAAGCATTCACAAAAGGAAAAGTGGATGATCTTGAAATGTTCATGCTCACCGATGAAGAAAGCAAAGTGCTCAAGGACGTGGGGCCCAGTTACTCGACAAGCTCCTATTCGACCGCCTTTGCATTCTTAAATGGCAGAAACCGTGCTTTCCATTCTCTCCCGGTGAGAAAGCTTATGAAAAGCGCAGTGGATGCAAAGGATATTCGTGCCCATTGCCGCATTCCTATCGTCGAGTCCAGTGGCATCATCCCGCAAGGTGTGATGGGTTGGATAAATCCAAAGTATCAGGAATCAAACACTGCAGACCCGAAACCTGTACAGTCCGCAAAAGAGTACTTACAACGCATCGGCAAGAAGACTATTGAAATCATGTATTATGGTGAAGAGAACGATCAATGCTCCATCCACCGCCTTGGCAACACGCTAGAACATGCCCTTGAAATAAAGGTACGGTATTCCCATTTATCGATAGAGGAAGCGATCAAGCGCTTTAGTAATGCTCATTACGATATCTTAATCGATAACCTTTCATTGCGCGGACGGGAGCCGGCCCACCTATTTACATTTTTCGATCCCGCTTCGCCCCATAATCTCACCCACTTCACAGACAAAAACATAACCAGAATGCTTGAAAAAATTCATGCCAATCCCATCAGAGGCCTGCGGACCGTGCAGTATATGGAGCTTAACCGATACATCTCGGAAGAAATGGTGTACGTACTGCCGCTGTTCTCTGATATCAGGCATTTTGCATTTAGTAAGCGGGTTAAATCTGAAACTGCGCCGATGACCATCATGGGATACGTTGGTTTTGAACGGATAAGTTTATGACACCGGTGACAAGAGACAAGAAACTGTACTTTCACATCGGTGTTACTTACGGAAAAGATGCGGAGCTCGCTCACCTGCGTGAATTGGGTTATCGAATTGCCATTATCGACGACATGGGGATCGTTCCCAAACATCAGAATTTTGAATCCTACCACAGTGTCTTCAATGCAAGTTACGATGAAATCACAGCTCTTATTTCAACCATTTTGGATGCAAGCCGATTGGAGCTTGGTTTATTTTTCACAATGGCAGATGGAAGTGTTGATCTTACCGATAAGATCGCGCGCGATTTTGGACGCCCCCACATCTCAGATTTGCGAGGAGTTTCTCTTCGTGACAAATATCTCACTCGGAAAAGACTCGAGACGTTTGGGCACAAGATCGATGTGCTGCAGATTGTAGAGTCCATTAATGACATCAGTATCATAGAGGATGAGCTCTTCCCGCTCATAGTAAAACCGACTGTTTCAATGGATTCCCGATCGGTTTACAAGGTCTTCAACCAGGTTGAATTAGAAAAGGCGTGCGTCAGAATTTTCAGCGCCAATGAAACTCCCCTTTTAACGGATCACGGCAAAGTGATCATCGAGGAAGTTTATCGGCAGCCAAAGTCTGCTCTGATTGAGAGCCACTTGTCCGGAACCAAATATTCGGTTGAAGTACTTGTCGTACGTGGGACACTTCGGTTCATGGGTGTAACGCGTAAACATCGGGGAGAAAATGATTTCTTCTACGAATACGCTGATATTGTCGGGGATGATGGCCTTAGCGATGACGAAAGGCTGTCGGTTCGTCAGTTCGTAAAAGACATTGTGGCTGCCAACCGTACCCACTGTGCCATTCTTCACGTCGAATTCGTGAAACAACAAAACGGAACATTTTCTCTCATTGAGGTAAATAGTCGTCTGGGAGGTGGCCGCATTCCCTCTTTGTATCTGCAAGCTTATGGTATTGATTTACTGGATGTATTTTTCAATCTCGTAGAGAATGGTGAACAAGAGGGTTTTCAGCAGCCGAAGCCAAAACAAATCGCATGCAGCTATGACTTTCTGACTGGTCAATACGGTTACTTAAAAATTTTTGCTGAGGAATGCTTTGAGCAGCCAATCGCCTGGCATTTAAATGATGGGGATTTAATCAGTCGTTTCAAAACCTCACAGTTCTACCGCCTTGGGCATGTGGATTTTATAGCTCCTGATGCTGAAACGCTGGAAAAGAAATTGTCCTATTTAGACTCATCTGAAAACAGACTGTATAAAATCGATAAGAAACCGTCTTCCTTGTTGGAATCCCAAACTGGCCGGATGGGCCTATCTCATTACATCCATTCGCGATCAAGAAAAGTGCTGACCTTCGCTTTAATGACCTTCGTTTTAGCAACCACCGCTGGTTTGGGCACGCTCCTTTACTATAATTTTGAAAACCACGTAGAACTACTGGGCAGAAATTTAAGTCAAGTTTTGCGCCCCCACATTCAAACGGGCGAAGTTTACATGCTCGCCGATTACGTCCAACGTTTTGAAACTCAACGATGGTGCAAACGCATTACCATCACTGACGAACAATTCCGGGTGGTTCATTCAAAAACTAAGAGCGGACTGCCAGCCGATTACTACCTCAATAGAGCAGATCCAGAGTCGTACGAATACCGTTTTCCGATCGAATCCGATGGCTACGTTTTAGGTTATGTGTTGTTAGATCGCAATTATGTGCAGTTTCTGAAACCGTTCCTTGCCGTGCTGGCAGCGGTCTTCTTGTTGTCCTATCTTGCATATCGCTTCCTCATGAAGAGGGAGCTGGAATCTGTCGTTCAACGTGTCGAAGGGAATGTCGAGCAGATTAGCACGTTGGTTGAAACCGTATCGGAAGAAATAGAAAGATTGGAGAATGAGGAGGCTGTTTCACAACGGCATGCAGAACGTTCTGAGCTCACTCTTCAACGGGAGGATTTTAAGGAGCTGGCAAGACTGAGAAGGAGTGTGGCAAATATTGTCGATGTTCTTCTGCAAGCGCGACGTGAAATTGCACAGAAACGCCATCTCACTCGTTTGCTTCAGAAATCGCACGACGATATGCGACTCATTAGACAACAAAAGGATCTGGAAGAACAAAAACTCAATGATCTGATTGGCCTGGCCTCTCAAGTTGCACATGATATCAAATCTCCCTTATCTGCCCTGAGCATTATTGCCAACTATGGTGAGCAGATTCCACGCGATGCCACGGGTCTTCTAGCTCAGGCAGTTGCAAGAATCACTGCTATTGTCGACGATATTCAACTTCGAAAGCTTGAAAACCAGAAACAACTGGGTCATCTGAGGGGACAAAAGGGGATAAGGCAGGAAGACCTCGTCAGCATGGTCGTTTCAGTAGTGAATGAAAAGAGAGCTTCCAGTGGAACAAATCGAATTGGACTTGACGTACAGCCACAAGCCATGGCGATGGCTGTTCCGGCAGATCGCTCAGTTTTCATGAGAGTACTTTCAAACTTGCTAAACAATGCCTTGGAAGCCATTTCTCCCGACGACTCGGTGAAACTGACCATCGATGCCGAAGATGGCAAAGTGGTCATAAAGATAATCGATGATGGACGAGGCATACCTGCTTCCGCTATGGCGAGAATCGGAGAGCGCGGTTTCAGCTTCAACAAGGAAAATGGCACCGGTCTGGGACTCTTTCACGCAATCACCAGCGTGGAATCATGGAACGGTAAACTCAAAATCGAAAGCCAGGAAAACAAAGGAACCACCGTCACCGTCAGTCTTCCCGCCTCTAAAATAGGCCCATATATCGACCAGGGAATACCAGTAGGAAAATACAAACAAATTATTATTATCGATGATGAACCAACGGTCCACGAAGCATGGAAAAGAAAACTTAGCGCAGCTGGCTGGAACAACATTCGCACCTTCTCCTCCCTGATCGATTTCAAAAGTTGGTATAGGCAAAAAACAGACAACTTGTCAGAACCTCGACTCTATTTGATGGACTATTGTTTCAAAACGGAAGCCCAAACGGGCCTCGAAGTCATCGTCGAGCTAAATCTTGAAAAGAACAGCATCCTCGTTACAGGTTCACACCAGGACTTTCAAATTAGAAACTATTGCGCCGATAACAATATCCGAATGTTACCCAAAGAACTTATCCCAATTGCCCCTCTATCTGCGTGAGACGCCTTAAGAAGCAAATTGTTGACGCCTAGCGCTCGATTTGGCATTTGCAAGGAGCACAGCATCCAGTAATATACGTCTCTTCATGGGGCGGCATAGCCAAGTGGTAAGGCAGAGGTCTGCAAAACCTTCATCCCCGGTTCGAATCCGGGTGCCGCCTTTTCATTTCATTAAGTAAGCATGCTTGCACGCCAAGAATATTGCGCTTATCGCTCCTCCCATAAGTCCGATCAAGAAGAAATATTCATCTTGTATCTCCCGCAGCGTACGCTGCCTGAAGTATCCGTTTGGCCTTTAGAAAGTTGTAAAGACAAGCGGCGAATTTTTTATGGCCTTCAGCATTGAAGTGGCAGTCCGAGGGAGCTATGAAATCGCTGTCTAAAAGGGTGCACTCCTTCCTGGTGTCGAACAAATAAGAACGTTTTGCGGGTACGGGTGCGACCCTCGTGGTTATCTTGTTCAGTGGCTCGAGTTTTTCATCACTGGGCCCCGCGTTCACCTGAGTGGCAAACACGACAAACCTGCTTCCGGCCTCCAGGGCGATGGCCCGAATCATTTTCAGGTTATGTTCGAAATTAAGTCTTTCGTCTGTCCATGACTTAAAACGCTGGTTAGGATCAAAAATCAGCTTCTGAAAGTGGGTCGTCCTTTTGTTTATCAGGATCCTCACAAGATTGAATATCTCGCTGCCGTCCAGGAATGAAAGAAAGAACGGCAGACGATCGAGCAATTTCGGATCATTGGGCAATGCCTTGAAGTGATCCCGGCAGTCTCCTGTTCGACAAATCGTTCGATCGTTAACGCCGTGGAAAACAATAATCCCGTCGGGAGAAAACCGGCTAACATTAAAAACAAGATCGATAAGGCTATCGTAACTTGAGTACCAGAACACCCCAGCGTTCACTACCTCGATTTTTCGAAACCCTTTTTGATAGTTCCGGGTCGCTCCTAAAAAGGGCTTCGAGCTGCCAGGTCCAGGCCTGGAAATTTCTTTGGTAGCCAAATGTGGTGGACCCACCAAGGGCAAACAACCTGAGCGTCTTGCTGTCTTTCATGGTGTCAAATGGCTCATTCCTATACCCGAGCTCGTTTATCTCGACAAGAATATCTGCGTTGGCCGAGAAATTTTGTTTGGTGAAACTCCAGCCCGATATCTTTTGATTTGGCCGCATAACGAATCGCGAGAACGGAGCGGAGTCCACGGCAGCGGTCGCGGGGTCCTCGCCGGTAAATTGCTGGAGAGACTTTGTTTGAGGTTTCTGTGTATGGGCCTGATTCCAATAAATGAACCGGTACTGCGTCCTAAGCACGGACCGAAGGATGATTTCACATCCCAGAAGGGACAAAAGTACAGCGCAGATAATGAGTAACCATTTAGTCATGAAGCCTGGAGTCCTTCTCGGTGGGAACCTCCGGATTTGAAATAGCTTACTGAAGCGGCGTCTCAGACGCAAGCCATGGGGCTAGGTTCGCACGCAACGCCTTTGAAATTATTGGGGACGGTTCTTTCAGCCATCAAAACTGGCCCGAAAGTGAACTAACCGGGAGAAAATCAGGCCATTAACCTTGTAATGTTTGTCCGGACCGGCAAGAAGTGCTCCTACTCCAAATGAAGGCCCTCAACAAAATCAAGGTCATATCAACCGGTAAAAGAATTGCGTGAGTTTTTGTGGGTTGGCATTGAACTTGCTGTTCAGTTTTTGCCAGAATCCGTGATTGCGGAATTTTCATTGAAAGAAAAAAGCAGCATGCACGGCATGGCTTACCCTTGGGCAAGCCATGGATACTAACAAGAAAGGGAAGACTCAGATGGAAAATCAAGAAGTCGAAACAAATAATGAATCAACCGATGTGACAGTTGAAGAAGTCCTAATGGATTTCGGAGATATCGTTGAAGTGCTTCCTTCTCGTCGTTGCTAGTTTCTCTTAGCATTGACTAGAGCGCGACAGGTTTGGGCAGGGTGCCTGCCCTTAGGCTTCTTTGCCCACTCCTTGTCGCGTGTCTTATCGTTTTTTCGGTTCATTAAATGGCAAACCGAATGGAATCTCACCGTATGCTAGACATCACACTCATTGTTCCTTTTACTCATACAAAAAACAAGATCAATAGTGTCGCAATCCAGATTCTTGAAAAGCTGTGTGATGAAATGCACCTCCAACGGCGAACCATCGATATTGCAAACGAGTTTATTGATTGCAAGACAGAGATGGGCGAATGGTTCTGGAAATGGGTTGGTGAAAAGCTCGAGTCCAACCCGTCACCACTATACGCGATAACGACCATGAACGCTTCTTTTCCGTGGGCAGCAAGAATTTGCGAGATGATAAAAAAGACCAACCCCAGCGCCACTGTCATTCTCGGGGGGCCGCACGTAACGGCCCTGAAGGAGGATATTTTTAAAGCCACATCTCATGTCGATTATCTTTGTCTTTACGAGGCGGAAGCGGCTTTCCCGGATCTCGTCCGGTATCTAAGAGCTGAGCGTGGCGAAATGCCTCGCAACGTTATTGCAAGAAAACAGGCGCCCGTGGCTCCTTTTAAAACAACAGAAAAACCTCAAGTTTCGATTGGCGAATTGCCCAATCAATATTACCAACGCTTTACGAATTTGAAGATAGTGGATGTCGAGGTGGGCAGAGGCTGTCCTTACGATTGCTACTTCTGTTCCTCACGCGAACTACTGGGAAGAACTATCAGGTACAAGCCAATTGATCAAATTATCAACGAATCAAATCAGGTCTTTTCCATGTTGGATGGGGATAGACGGTTCTGTCTCAACTATGCGCATGACAATTTTTTGGCCAACAAGAAATATTTTTCGGAGTTTTGTGCTCAAAAGAAGTTAAAAAAAGCGGATTTTTATTACGGTTGTGGGGCGAGAATCGATCTGATTGATTACGACATTCTCAATCAATTGATTTCATCAGGATGCAAGTATCTTTTCATTGGCGTGGAGACCGGTTCAGCAAGGATACAGAAAATCTGCAGAAAAAATTTAAGATTGGACACTATCATTCCAAAAGTGAAAACACTGACCAACCATGGAATTTTTGTTGAGGCCAACTTCATTATGGGGTTTCCGGAAGAAAGCCTGGAAGACCTGCACGAAACGATTAAACTGATGATTCATCTTGGATCCCTCAGCTCCCGGGTAAACATCAACTTCTCCTTCATGAGCCCTGAACGATCAACGGACATTGCGAAAAACACGAGGATAGGGGACCACATTTTGGTGGAGCATACGGACTACGTTAAGACGCTGAGAAAGGCCGGTTTCAATATCGAAAAAGAGATGAACTCGATATTCAATAATCATCTCTATACGATTCGCCACGCGCAGTATGACATCATCGAAAAAATTCACAAAGGCTGGGACTATGTGGAGTTTCTGCATCGCTATCCATTTTGTTCTTATTTTATCGCACGAGAAATGCCCAATCGGGTGACTAACCTTTTTGAGAGCATGGGCGACGGTCAACTCGACAGGATCCTGCTCCAGTTCTTCTCTGCGGAACAGGTTGAGAATTCAACCGATATTGGCTATCAGATGGTCCGGTACGAGATTCTCCTTAATAACAAAAGCTACTTCGACAAACCCGTTTACCGCACCTTTCGATATGACATACAAAATCTCTATCGAAAGTTTTTGCTGAATCATGACACTCTGGACATGAATGCCCTGGCATCGGAGAAACGATGGCATATCTCATTATCAGGACAATGAGTAACTGGCGTGGAATAAGAAACCGGGTGCCGCTAGTTAACTTTTATCTGTTTACGATACTGTCCTCCTTTATCCTCTACCGAGGTATTTTTATGCTCTTTCTGAGCGGGAAGGGCCTAACCCTGGCGGAAGTGGGGTTGTATCAGACCTTTTTTTTCCTGGCTAATACAGCACTTGAGATCCCCACTGGCTATATCGGGGATCGATTTGGAAGAAAGGCTTCGATCGTTTCAGGCTTGGTAATTCTATGCATCTATTCTCTTCTTATCACACTTACGTTACCCGTAATGCTGGTCGTGGGACTGGCGGTAATAGAAGCACTCGCCTACTCTTTGATTTCAGGTAGTGATAGCGCGCTTCTTTATGACAATGTGAAGGAACTATACGGGGAGAAATCGTTTGACCGAATTAACTCTCAAATACACAGCACCCGGGCCATTGCAGTTGGGTTTGGAATTGTGGCTGGCAGTTTAATCAGTACTGCATCGTGGAATTTGCTGTACTATTTGTCGGCTGCTATTAATCTCTCTTCTGCTTTTGTTGCTCTTGGAATCCGAGACGCCCATTCCGTTACGCGACAAAAGCGTCTCCCTATCAAATTAAGCGACTTCGGTTCCTATATTACGCACAAAAACCCAACGGGCTTTATTCTTTCTATTCTCGGTATTGCTCTTGCTGACGGGCTATTTATCGTCATATTTAATTACAATCAGCTTACGCTTAAACATAGCAGTGTAAGCACTCCAATCATTGGTGTTATCTTTGCGACGATTTACTTCTTAAACCCTATTTCCTATATGGTGGCAGGCAGGCTGAGCAGTCAAACGAACAAGGTACGACTCATTATCTGGGGGCTCTTGATTCAGGCGTGTGCCCTAAGTCTATTCACGCTAGTTCAGAGTTGGTTGTTAATAGGGGTTGTGCTCCTATCGAGTCTGGTGCCCGAGTATATCTTCATTAACTATGAGAATTACGTTCAGCAGAACATCCGCTCGGAACTCAGAGCAACACTCATGTCAACGGTATCGATGCTCCGGTCGGTATCCGCGGCGTTTCTGTATCTCGTTATCGGTGTCGTTATGGATAAAGCGGATGGCCGCCTGGTTACTAGTTATTGCGGCGCTGCGCTCTTCATTTCCGTACTTATTGTGGTGAGTATTCTACGATGGAAAAACAGGAATACTCGCCGAGCTGTGCAACGAATATCCATAGATGAAATTCCGTTGGGGGAATATTCTGACGACTATATCTCACGAATCATCACGCAGCAGCTAGAGGATACCCTGGTACCACCCCAAAATGGGCAGCCACCTTCAGACCGCTTGAGCGTGGTGTTGGCTGATGACGGCATTGTAATACAAAAAGGGGTGTCGAGCCTCGATGAAACCGATTTGGAGTACGTGTTTACCCAATTGGTAGGAAGGCTCCAGGATAAGAAATACCCACGAAATATCTT
>JACQOU010000365.1 GCA_016207775.1 Deltaproteobacteria bacterium | reverse complement strand
TTAACTTTTGCTACCGTCCTACAGGAAGGTTGGCGAGTGGGAACACGCTTTATGCCCTGTTCTTAACTTCGCACTTTGTTTTTTGGCACGAGCTAAATGGGCAGGTGACAAGCGGTCAACTGACCTGCGTCCAAGGCAACATCCAGGTTAAACTTCCCAGAATCGAGAAGAATCCTCTGGCGTGACAAAAAACCGCCCTTTTTTTCATTTTTTGTAATTCTTTTGACAGAAATGGTCTGTATCCGGGCTGTGTCTATTGAAATGCTTAGACTTTTTCCTGGCTCACCCCTTGCATTGACCCTTGCTGCCTTGATTGAAGAGGAGGAGACGGTATATGCGGGAATCTGTCATAGCATTAATAGTTTTAGCGGGCATCCTTACGGCTGTTATCAAGCTCAATCACAACGGCAATCTCTTGCCCAATGTTGGTTCGCCCGCTCAGATGGCTGTTCCGTCTAAGCAAGACAGTGATTTAAAAAAGAAAGGGGTCACTCATGAAAGAGCAAATCAACGAACTCATTTCAAAGCTCAAAATACAAGAGAGGAAACTGTGGCTGCAGAATCGGCTGGTGGGGATGCAAGCCCATTTGGAGAGAGTCAAAACCTTCCTTCAATCTATGAAAGCGAAGCATTTACAGTAAGCGCCGCGGAAAAAGAAAATTCAGCTACCGGCCAGCAGGCAAAAGGGAAAAAAGTTCTCCATGGAGTTCCGTTGGAAGCCTGGGTACTTTCCCAAAAGAATGCAATTGCCTGGCCGGTTTCCGCTGATGAATCTCAGCTCAGACTTTTTTTGGGCTGTATGGAGTGGAAGAAAAAAGGGCTTTCACCCGTCGAGCCGCGGGAATGCCGAGCTCTCACACATAAAGAAAGCGCGGAGCTTGCGATCTCCGGAATCCGGCGCGCAAATCCCAATCACTAAGACCGCTACCGTGCCATCTTTTGTGCTTGCCGAACAGCAGGACCCGCCTGTACCAATACGCCAACTTTCCTTTCACCCGCGAGAGCCATACCCGTTTCAACCAGCACTTCGCGGAGCTCTTTTGGCGACAGCTTCATGTTTGCACTGCGCACTAGGGCCACGACACCCGCAACGATGGCTGAAGCCGAACTTGTTCCGCCAAAACTTGAAGTTTCTGCCCCATCCTCCTGAGTGGAGTAAACGTTTTCCCCTGGTGCAGCCACATTCACTCGGGTTCCATAGTTACTGAAAAAGGCCACGTTATCGTTTTGCATCGTTGCCCCCACCACAATAGAACCCGTATCCTCCTGTGCAGCTTCTTCCTTTAACTCTGTACCAAAGTTGCCTGCCGGCACAACCACAGCCACACCCCCTGCAACGGTTGCTTTAATCGCATCATAAATTACTTTTACGCGCTCAACTGAGGATTCCAGTGAGGGAATCTGTTTCTCAATCAGAACAACGGACGCTCCATTTTTCGCAGAACCCAAAATGGCTCGGGCGGCATTCACCGTCCAGACCGATTCTGTGGAATGAATATCCATCGTATTGGCCATTTGCGAGCCGATTAATTTAGCATCAAAAGCAACACCCACCCCGAAAAGATTATTGTTAGCCTGCGCTGCAATGATGCCGCAGACTGGAGTGCCATGCGACCGTTTATTATCATTCACTTTGTGAGCATCATCTGTCTTTGGATCATAGTCGTAGGATTTTTCTTTATCGAACTGATTCTTCAGATCCGGATGTTCCGTATCAAACCCCGACTCAACATCCGCAACGCTGACCCCCTTCCCCGTTGCCACCTCCCAAGCTTCGTCGATTTTCAGTTTTTGTACGTACCATTGGTCCTTAAATTTCGGATCGGAAAAAGTAATCAGGGGATCGGAGAGCCAATAATCAGGTTGGACAGACTCAACTGAGCCAAATGCGCTGATTTCCCGAATCGCGTTGGATAAGGATGTCCCCTTCTTCAACCGAACAGTAAAATAATGGCTAGCCGGAAAAAGTTCATCTCGACTACCCCAAGAGAGCTCACTCTGAGGAAAAGCGGGCCTGATACTAACAATTTCTGATGCGACATTACTCACGCGAAAACTATCCCACAATTCGGTTGCTCCCCACCGATCCATTGGATCTTTCGATTTTACGACGAGAACATCAGGTTGTGCCTCCAAGAGCAAAGGCTCCTCTGCATAACATTGCCAAGAAACGATCGTTACGATGACTAATAATGCAACTCGCATGAATCCCCCCCCATTTTCATTTGTTGTTGCAGGTCTGGAAGTAATTGCTGCTCCGGGCCCCTGGCTTCCCAGTGAATCAAACTGAGATGCGAAGGATCATCGATAGTGATGGACGCTCCCCGAAAATCTTTCTTTTCGCCGCCAGCACGGTAAACGGCCCAAAGTGTCTGCAACAATCGGCACCCGAGCGACTCGGCATCCGTTTTTAGGTAGGCCTGCTGGCCTTTCCCCAACACCCCTTCGACTAGACCACCGCCAATAATCAAGAAATCTAGTTCCTTAAGTTCTCCACACTCTTGATTGTCCGAGGTGCAACCCTGTTCAGCGATGACAGATGCAATGGCGCCGTCCGATGTGATCACAACGAGGCGATAAGACTCCCATCGAATCGCATGGCATTGTTTTTGGAGCTGCTCTGCTACCAATGATGCTGATAACCCATCGCGCAGGAATGCATCGGGCGTGGCTTGCGCACATAGCCCATAGGCTTGGGCACCAACCAAACCCTTTCCCTTCACCCGGGTTTGCCAAAAATTTCCGCCGCTTGAGGAGTAAGCGAGCCCAATCGCTTTTGTAGGCGGGTCATAGGCAGCCACGTATAAAGTGGCGCGCAGCCCCGGACACACGAATAGTAGTAAACTTAGAACGAAGAATTTCCCCCAACCCATGCGTTTCTTTTAACAACTATGAGGGGTAGCGTTAAAAAGAAAAATAACTCGGTGTGAACAAATGTTATCGCGAGCCTTGGTCTACCGCGTCAAGCCTCCGGAATATCGTCAATAAAGAACGAAATTTCGCCGATAACATATAGAACTCTACAGGAGCTCCTATGAATCAAAGGCTCATCGTTCTTGATGATGAACTGTCCCTGATTGACGCTTACAAAACTATCCTCGGTCCTCCTCCCCAGCGGGCCGTTATCAAATCCTCCCGTCAGGCAGCTGCGTACGGTATTACCTCGGTTGACCCCATTTTCGACGTGACATACGTCAGTTCGGGAACCGAGGCTCTCGCGCTTATCGAAAAAGCATTCAAACAAGGCAAAGGTTTCGCAGGAGGTTTTTTTGATGTGAAACTGGGGCCTGGCATTGATGGAATAGAAGTGATTCGCGGAGCAATGAACATTGATGCGGACATCCACTGTACTATTGTCACTGCTTACCAAGACAGGACCGTGGATGAACTGAGGAAGATTTTCGGAGAAAAACAAAGTGAACGGTGGGATTTTTTAACCAAGCCTTTTACCCGTTCTGAAATACTCCAAAAAGCGTTCAACATGATCGCGAACTGGGACAGAGTGCAACGAGACAAACAACAACGTGAACAGATGAAGCGTCAGCAACAGGCTTTAATTCAAGCGCTGCTCGACGAAACATTGCTCGTAATCAGAGAGACCACTGAGTCAGCACTGAAAGATAACACCCAGAAAGGGATGGAGTTGGCTCTAAAAAGTGTACAAACCTGCTCGTTGCAGGCGACTGATCTTTTGCGCTCTTTACTCGCCCAAGAGAAAGAACAACCCAAGAAAAAAGTTGCTTAAGGTTAAACCTGTTCTGAGTTACCTTTGTGCTCGGCTAGGTGCCGAGTGGTGAGTGAACCGACCTTGGGGTTAAAGACCAAAGGGGGCGGTTCCAGCAAAACAAGGTATCCAAATTGATCTCTAAAGTCCTGCAGTGATATTCCCACAGTTGCCGCAAATTTGGCTAACTCATGTGCATCCTCAAAATCGTCACGCCTTAACCGGATCATGTACCGTCTGGCAATCGCATACCGCGTGGAATTGATATCGACCATTCGCAGGCGTGTTCGGCCAGTATTCGCGTCGAGCATTGAGGTAAAGGGAATGGGAACGAAGTTACCACCCTGGAGTGAAACCATTACGTTGTTACCACCTTCGATAATGTGCTTGGCAGCGCAGTAACCCAGATCTCGAGTATATTCCATATCAAACGGTATCGGATCCGCACACCGAAGCTCATAGCCAATATTTTTGGCCACGATCGTCGTCTTGATTCCAAAATCACGCAAGCGTGTCTGTACAGCACTCTTTAAGATCTCGCCAAGGTTTACCTCTGCGATTCTGAGATTGCCATGAGCATCACGCTCCACATCCGACAAACCCTTTAAATCTTCTGGATCGATATCCAGCACAAGCCCTTCAGATATCACAGCAACCCCGTACCTTCTGCCATAACTGTAGCGCTTGATAATTGCACCTGCGAGAGTGTCGACAACCGATTTCAACTTGATAGGACTTCCTGACTTTGCAAACTCTTCCGCAATCAGGGTGAGCGTCGCCCCAGCGGATTTTCCAATACCAAGCGCCAGATGCCCCGCTTTCCGACCCATCGAAATGATAAAGTACCAGCGAGAGGTCGTGCTCGAATCCACAATCAAATTTTTCACTATCTCGACCCCGATATGCCGGGCGGTCTGAAAACCAAACGTATCAATATGCGGAGGTAAGTCTAAATCGTTGTCGATTGTTTTTGGAACGTGCACTACGGTAATTCGACCATCTGCCCTCTCTCCCAATTTCATGGCAGAAAAGGCTGTGTCATCCCCACCAATGGTGATGAGCTGGGACACGTTCAAGCGCAGCAGCGAAATCACAGCATTTTCCAGATGTTTGGGATCTAACGTTGGATTTGCTCTTGAAATGCCAATGCAGGAGCCACCGCGAAAATGAATCTGGCCAACATCATCAATGGTCAGAATCCTTGAGTGGTCGACGTTTCCTTGCATCAGCCACTGAAAGCCATCCTCTATACCGACTACTTCCACACCTTCGAGGGAGGCGCGAATCGTGGCAGCAGCGATCACGCTGTTGATTCCCGGCGCGGGACCTCCCCCCACCAAAATCGCTATTCTTTTTTTCTGTATCAAGATGAACTCTCCTGTTGCCGAATATTCTCAGTTCTTTATCGGCACCTTTCCTTCTTAGGTTAATGCCCGGTCGAGATCCTCTTTCAGGTCATCCACGTTTTCTATCCCTATGGACAAACGGACCAGGTTATCGGTTATTCCTAACTGCTTTCTGGTCTCAGCCGGAATAGATGCATGAGTCATAATGGCAGGATGGTCCACAAGAGATTCAACCCCCCCTAAGCTCTCCGCCAATGCAAACAAGCGCACCTTTTCCAGGAATTTTCGTGCCTGTTCAAGGCCTCCTTTAAGAAAGAACGTGACCATTCCTCCAAAGCCCGGCATCTGACGGCGCGCAAGCTCGTGCTGGGGATGCGACGGCAGCCCCGGATAAATCACTCGCTCAATTTTTGGATGCCCTTCAAGAAAAGAAGCAATCGCCATCGCGTTGGCTTTGTGGGCATTCATTCGAACGGCGAGGGTCTTGATTCCGCGCAGAACGAGCCAGGCATCAAAAGGACCGGTAATCCCTCCCATGGAGTTTTGAATGTGGTGCATTTGTTCAAACAGCTCTTTACGGTTCGTCACCAGAGCCCCTCCGACCACATCACTGTGCCCATTCAAATATTTTGTTGTCGAATGAAGAACGACATCCGCCCCAAGGGCCAAAGGTTTTTGAATACACGGAGTCGCAAACGTGTTGTCCACCACCACCAGAGGTTTGGGACTTTGCTTGGATGCCCAGGAACAAATCTTTTCTATGTCTATAATTTTAAGCAGCGGATTAGTAGGGGTTTCAATCCAAACCAGACGAGTTTTTGGACGGACGAACTGAGCTGGAGACTGGGTTGATAAATCAATAAACGTGGTGTCTACCCCATGCTTGGCCCATATGGTGCGGAACAGGCGGCTCGTCCCTCCGTAAACATCATCGACAGAAATGACGTGATCCCCTACCTCCAAGAGATGAAGAACGATATCAATTCCCGTGCAACCCGATGAGAGCGCAAGCCCATATTTTCCGCCTTCCAAAGTGGCAATCGCTTCTTCCAAAGCTTTTCTTGTAGGATTGGCTGTCCGGGAATAATCGTATCCCAAATGCTTGCCGGGCGACGGCTGAACATAGGTACTGGTGGCAAATATGGGAGTCATAATAGCTCCCGTAGAGGGATCCGGTCGCACCCCCGCATGAACCACTTGGCTCTCAAAACGTAACTTGTCTTCCATTTCAGGCGCCTCCTGATTGAAGGCTGAGAAAACTGATTAGATCTATCTTAGTCAGAATGTTTTTGACCGATGCTCCATCTGAAACCAGGGCGATTTTGCCGCTCGTAAAAACATCGTTCAGCCGCTCGATAGCATCGGTATCCTGAACAATGGAGTAGTTACTATCCACTAATGACGCAATGGATTCGGCAGGACTGAGGCTCCCTGAAAAAAGTGGCCGCAAAAGAGCCGTCTCAGCAATGACCCCAACCACTTCACTGCCTTTCATGACGGGAAGCTGAGAAACGCCTCCTTCTCGCATCATTCTTACAACGACATCTACTTTGTCTTCAGGGCTAGCAGCCAGGATTTTTGGGGCCTTATGAAGCACTCGAATCATATCACCAATCGTGTTTTCAGGCCTACGGTCCACAAAGGAGTTTTCGATCATCCATGCATCGTTATAAACCTTGCTCAGATAACGGTTTCCCGAATCCGGAAGAATAACGATCACACGGCCGGGCTTTTCCATTTGCGACATGTACCGTAAGGCACCGACAACCGCGGCACCCGCAGAGGTGCCAGCAAAAATGCCTTCCTGTTTAAGCAAAGCTCTTGTCATTAAGAAGGATTCCTTATCCTCCACCCGAATAATGTTATCGACGAATGAAAAATCGCAGTTCTCAGGCACCATGTCTTCGCCGATACCCTCAATCTTATAAGTTGCCGCTTGACCCGGTTTTCCGGTTTCAAAAACGTCCTTGAGAATGGATCCCTTGGGGTCAACACCCACAATTTTTATGGATCGCTTTTTCTCTTTCAAAAATCGGCCAATACCAGAAACGGTTCCACACGTACCCATCCCAGCTACAAGTGCGTCAAAATTTCCTTGCGTCTGCTCCCAAATTTCGGGTCCTGTCATCAGATAATGGGTTTCACGATTGCTCGGATTGCTGTATTGATTGATGAAATAGGCATTCGGAATCTCGCGGGCCAGCCGCGCAGCAACACTATAATGAGACTGGGGGGAATCGGGAGCAACTCCAGTCGGCGTGATCACCACTTTAGCGCCAAACGCACGCAGGTTTTGCCGCTTCTCTTCGCTCATTTTATCGGGCATCACAAAAACAGATTTGTAGCCTTTGATAGCTGCTGCGATCGCCAATCCCATCCCGGTGTTGCCGGAAGTCGCTTCCACGATTGTTCCACCCGGCTTGATAAGACCAGCTTTCTCGGCCTGTTCAACCATGTGGATGCCAATGCGGTCTTTGATCGATCCGCCGGGATTAAGAAACTCACATTTAGCAAAAAGTTCCCCGCCGACCGAACGCGTAACGCGGTTTAGTCGAACAAGGGGAGTATTTCCGATAGCCTCAAGAATATTATTTTTTAATTGCATTGATTGACGGTTCTCCATGAGCGATTTACTTACAGGGTAGCTAAAAAGTCAATTTGGGACATCCGACATGAAGAACCATTTACAAAAGGCACTGATCAGCGTTTGGGATAAAACTGGACTGGAAAAAATTTGCCCTCTTCTTCAACGGTTGGGAGTGCAAATTTATTGCACGGGGGGAACTGCTAAGTTTATTACTAACCTCGGCATCACTGTGACTCCCATTGAAACTTTGACTGGCGTTGCAGAAATGATGGACGGACGAGTAAAGACCCTGCACCCCAAAATTTTTGGTGGAATACTGGCCAGAAGAGAGGTCGCAAACGATTTAGAGGACGCAAAAAAGCACGATATTCCGCTGTTTGATTTGGTAATCGTAAATCTGTACCCGTTTTGGGAACACCTGGGTGAGAGCTTGGACCAGCAATCTTCATTTATCGATATAGGTGGCCCTTCGTTGATTCGTGCTGCTGCTAAGAATTGCCATTC
Organism: Deltaproteobacteria bacterium; assembly: GCA_016207775.1. Taxonomy (GTDB): domain Bacteria; phylum Bdellovibrionota; class FAC87; order UBA2466; family UBA2466; genus JACQOU01. Next base: position 2,128 of record JACQOU010000365.1, on the reverse strand, counting down.
GGTGGTGGTGAGTTCGGGCCCTGAAGACTACGACTCACTCTGTGCGGAGCTTGAAGGGAATCAAGGCAGCACCACCGCGCAATTTCGTCAAAGAATGGCCGCTCTGGCCTTCCAACGTACAAGCCAATACGACTCGCTCATCGCAGAACAGTGGGCAACTAATCGCACATTCCCAACACACATAAACCTCGCTCCTCAGGTTGATTTACGGTACGGAGAAAACCCTCATCAAAAGGCCGTATGGACGGGAAAGCCACTTTGGCAAACCCTTCAAGGTAAGGAGCTTTCGTACAACAACTTGCTCGACGCAGAAGCTGCACTGCGAATTGTTGAAGACTTTGATGTGCCGGCTGTTGCTATCGTCAAGCATAATAATCCCTGTGGTGTGGCAGCAGAACAAAGTTCAAGACCGTCAAGGGTGAGTCTTTTTGAACGCGCCTTGGCTTGTGATGCAAAGTCGGCGTTTGGTGGAATCGTTGCTTTCAACGGGTGTGTTGATGAACACTTTGCCGAAGCAACTGCAGGAGTGTTTTTGGAAGTGGTGATTGCTCGCCGCTATACCGACCGTGCCAGAGAACTGTTTGCAAAGAAGAAAAACTTGCGACTGATTGAATGGCCGAAACCTAAGATATCAAGTTTTGATATACGTCCTGCTCTCGGGGGATGGTTGCTGCAGCAGACGGATACCGAGCAAGAAAGCTCTCTGACAACAGTGACAACCGCTCAGGTGCCAGATGAACGGATGGCCGATCTCAAATTTGCTTGGCTGGTTTGCAAGCATGTCCGATCGAATGCCATTGTGATAGCCAAGGAGGGAGCCACTCTGGGAATTGGTGCGGGCCAAATGAGTCGCGTTGATAGTGTATCGTTGGCAATTCAGAAATACCTGGCCCAACCATTGAGAGGCGCCGTACTGGCATCCGATGCTTTTTTCCCATTTAGAGACAATATTGATTTGCTGGGCGGACAACAGATCGCAGCCATCATCCAGCCAGGGGGCTCAAAGCAAGACGCCGAAGTCATTAAAGCCTGTAACGAGTTGGGCATAGCCATGGTGTTTACCGGTCGGCGTCATTTCCGACATTAATTACCAATTGTAAAAATTACGCGCACATGACGCTCGGCACGCAAGCAGAGCAACTCCCCTATCGCTAAACTCTTCTTATGTTCCGATAAGATAATGAGGTTCGCCTTTCGTATGCCACAGGAAGCATTACAGATTTGGCTAGTTCGGACCAAGGCCAGAGAGATTCTCGGTCCTTTTTCTCAGGCTGAGCTATTCGAACAGCTACGTCGCCACGTGTTTAGCTTTGACGATGAAATTGCGTTATCGGAAGGTCAATGGATCTCGGCGCAAACTCTAGCCGGCTGGGACACGGAAGAAGTCACCCACACCAGCACGAGAAACCAAACACTCACTCGCTCGTTCTCCTCTCCCGGAAACACCCCTACGCGCCGTGATTCTTTCACTGAAGAATTAACCCCGACACCGGAAGACGTTAAAGCATTGACCGTTGTATCACCGTCAAAACCGTCGGACTTGGCGCCGACAACGCCGCCAAGCGAGCAGACCGTACAGCCTCCTCGACCCTTGAGAGCTTCGCCGGTAAAGATTCAAAAAGGTGCAGGCCGAGTGCTTTCGGCAATCATTGTTGCCTTTATCATCGGATTATTTGTTGTGAAAATGGGTAAGCCGGTAAGAGACGCACCCAATGTGCCATCCTACCAGTCGATGGGAAGTGGATTACCCATTGTGAAGGAAACTTATACCTTAATTCAGTCGGGCGAAAACAGAGAAGCCCTTCGGAAACTTACTCAGTATCACGAAAAACGCCCGAAGGATGACCTTGAATACATGGTGCCGTACGCTGCTTTGCTCATTCTTGAGAAGGAATCAGTGGGAAGAGCGAGGAAACTGCTGGACCAGGTGTTAGGCACATCCACAGTCCCAGCAGTGAAAGCAAAAGCTTATCTTTGGTTGGGATATTTACTTCTCAGCCAGGAAGAGGGGGACATGGGCGAGAATGCCTTTCTCGAGTCACTTCAACTAAACCCTCGGGATGCGGCCGCTCGCTTCAATCTGGGACGCACCTATTTAAAACAAGAAAAGTACGCTCAAGCATTGGAT
>JACQOU010000363.1 GCA_016207775.1 Deltaproteobacteria bacterium | reverse complement strand
TGTCCGGACACAGCAAATGGAGCAAGGTTAAACACTTCAAGGGTGCCATCGATGCGAAGCGTGGCAAGCTCTTTACCAAACTGACAAAAGAAATCATCGTTGCGGTTCGGATGGGCGGAGGCAGGACAGAAGGAAACTCCAGGCTTCGTCATGCGGTAACGACCGCTCGTGCGGCCAGCATGCCAAAGGAAAATATTGAGCGGGCCATCAAGAAGGGTACCGGCGAGCTTCAAGGCGAAATCATTGAAGAATGTGTTTTTGAGGGCTATGGGCCGGGCGGCGTTGCAGTACTCGTCGAAGTGACCACCGATAATCGCAATCGAACCGTATCGGATTTGCGAAACCTATTCAAAACGGGGGGAGGCACCCTTGCTGAAGCGGGGAGCGTTTCCTGGATGTTTACGCAGTGTGGCCAGCTCCTTTTCGACCAGCAAAAGTATCCTGAAGACAAAGTGATGGAGGTCGCACTGGAGACGGGAGCCCAGGATGTCGTTGCTTCGGATGGAATGGTAGAAGTCATTACGTCGTTGGGAGACGTGTACAAGGTAAAGGAATCTTTTGAGAGAGTCGGGATGCATCCAGAATCGGCAGGGCTCGGGTTCATTCCAAAATCTTCGGTCACCGTAGAAAAGACGGAGGCTGAAAAGCTTTTAAGGCTGTTAGAAACGCTTGAAGATCATGATGATGTTCAAAAGGTCCATTCGAATTTTGAAGTAGATGAGAAAATACTCGCACAATTGACCCAGTAAAAGTACCCTTTTCCTAGAAATGAATATTCTCGGAATTGATCCTGGTTCGACTCATCTCGGGGTTGGGTGCATCAAGAAGAATGGCAACCTCCTTGAGCTTGTGTTCGCAAGCACAGTCAACGCGCCACAAAAGAAACCCCTGTATGATCGCCTGCAAATTTTGTCCGAAAAATTGCGACTTGTCTTGGATCGATGCCAACCAGAGGTTGTTGCTATCGAGGATCTTTTTCATGGCCAAAATGCTCGCAGTGCTTTTCATTTGGGTCTGGCGCGAGGCGTGGTTGTGGCAGCCTGTCTGGACCGGAGACTAAAAATTTTCGAATATGCTCCTACCCAGGTGAAATCGGTTGTGACAGGATACGGGCGAGCAGACAAGGAGCAGGTAAGAAAGATGATCTCGCTTTTGCTGGGGCAACAGGTCAATGAGGGTCTAGATGCCAGTGATGCGCTTGCGGTTGCGATTTGTCATGCAAGTCAATCGGCAATCTTAACGGGTCTCGCATGATCGGTTTTATTCAAGGTTCTGTTATTTCAAAATATCCAGATTCCTATCAATGTGTCGTTCAAGCTGGGCAAATCGGTTACGAGTTGTCTATTCCCAGGCGGCTGTTCGAAGAACTGATTTTGCAACAAACCGCTACCTTTTGGGTGCACACGCATGTGCGCGAAGACCAGCTTTCACTTTTTGGTTTTTCCAGCGAGCTGGAAAAGCAATTTTTTCGCCATTTGCTGGGTGTCAGTGGGCTCGGTCCTAAGACTGCGCTTTCCCTTTTGGGTGAACACGGCGCTGAACGGCTTGTGCAGCTTATCTTGGCGAAACAAGTCTCAGAAATTTCAAAAGCGCCGGGAGTGGGAAAAAAATTAGCCGAGCGACTGGTGCTCGAACTAGCCAGCAAGATAGAAAAATGGGCCTGGACTGAGCGCATACAAAAAGCCTCTGAAGAGAACAAGGGACAACCGGTTTCCAACAAAAAACTGCTGCAGGATGATCTGTACTCAGCGCTTTTGCATCTTGGTTATCAGCCCGTCCAGATCAAGTCGACACTTGAAATGCTTTTTGAAAAAGACGGTTTGGAAAAAACAGGCTTCGAATCCGTTTTGAGACAGGCGCTGAAAGAGCTGTCATCCAAAACGATTGGACGGGAACTGGGAACCCATGCATGACCCAGATGAAAAACTACTCGACCTTCGAAGCCACGCTGAAGATGTGCCCAATGAGTTTACTTTGCGGCCCCAGAGCTTGGCTGAATTTATTGGCCAGGAAGATCTTAAAAATAAATTAAAAATATTCATTGCGGCCACTAAGCAGCGCGGAGAGGCACTGGATCACACGCTTTTTCATGGCCCTCCGGGATTAGGCAAAACTTCTCTCGCCCATGTGATATCAAGAGAACTTGGCTCGCAGATTGTGTGTACTTCAGGCCCCGCACTTGAAAAGGCCGGGGATCTGGCTGCTATTCTGACTAATCTCAGTCCCAAGGGCATTTTTTTTATCGACGAAATCCACCGATTAAGCCGCGTGGTGGAGGAATCGCTGTATCCCGCGCTAGAAGATTTCAAACTGGATATCGTTCTGGGACAGGGCCCGAGTGCAAGAATCATGAAGCTGAATCTTCCACCCTTTACTTTGATTGGTGCTACTACGCGTGCAGGTTTGTTGACATCCCCTCTGATGGGCCGCTTTGGAATGGTTTTGCGTTTGGACTACTATGCTCCGTCTGATCTACAAATGATCATTGTCCGTTCTGCGGGAATTTTAAGATGTCGGATTGAAATGGAAGGTGCTTTGGAAATCAGCCGGCGGTCACGTGGAACTCCCCGTATCGCAAACCGACTGCTGAGAAGAGTGCGAGACTATGCGGATATAAAAGCAGACGGTGTCATTACAAAAGAAGTGGCGGCGGCAGCGCTCGACATGCTCGACGTGGACCACCAAGGCCTGGACCACATGGATCGAATGCTTCTAAGAACCATTATTGAAAAGTTTTGCGGCGGACCGGTAGGTGTGGATACTCTCTCCTCCGCACTGAGTGAAGAACGCGAAACAATCGAAGATGTTTACGAACCCTATCTCATCCAGCGTGGCTATCTTGGCCGAACAAGCCGCGGCCGGGTCGCCATGGAGCAAGCGTATAAGCATTTGGGGATTAGCTATACGAAGCGTAATTCCGAATCGCAGTTGAGTATTTTTTGATTCATCAATTTTTTGAATGATTAACCAGCCAAATTGATTTGATCGAGCGCCTGCTCTTTTGGCAAAGTGAAATAAAAGATTGAGCCTTCGCCTGGTCTTGAATCTGCCCAAATGTGGCCGCCATGACGTTCTACAATTTTCTTGCATACTGCGAGGCCCAGACCTGTTCCGGGATATTTTTCTCTTGTGTGAAGTCGTTTGAAGGCTTCAAAGATCTGATTGGCATTGGAGCTATCAAATCCAATTCCATTATCCCGAACGGCGAAAAGCCAATCCGTGCCATGTGGGCGCGCGGATATTTCAATGCGCGGTGGGGCATCACTTCGATACTTTATCGCATTGGTAATCAGATTTTGGAAAACTTGGCTAAGCTGTCCTGGGTCCGCGGTTACCGTAGGAAGGTGCTCTAAGGTAACCGTTGCCCTACTCTCATCTATGGATAATCGCAAATTGGAAAGAATCATGTTTGCAAGTTCGTCACAGGAGACTTTCTCTGGTTTTAAAGGCTGATTGCCCATGCGCGAATGTGTAAGCAGAGCGGCCACCAGATTCTTCAGTCTGGTAGCACCATCGATTGCGAAACGAATATACTCGTGCGTTTCCTGATCAACAGAGTCCTTATATCGACGCTCGAGAAGGGAAAGAAAGGTAGCGATGGTCCTCAAAGGCTCTTGCAAATCGTGTGAAGCTATGGAAGAAAAATGTTCCAAATCCTCGTTTGCTCGTTTAAGTTTGGTCGTCAAGCGCTCTTGTTCTGCCAATGAGGTTTCAAGTTTCCAGTAGAGTCGCGTGATCGGCCACATAATGAGAAACGCGAGCAGTCCCGCGAGGAGCACAGCTATTCCGGCAATTACAATGACGAGACCTCTGGCGGCTGATGCAATCCGAGATGCTTGTTCCTGTGCGGCATGAACTTCAAGCTCCTTCTGGGCTAAGAGTTGGGATAGGGTTGTTCTTAGTTCTGCGCCGATAGGAAGCAAGTTTTCTTGAAAGTATTTCGCCAATAGTCGTCTAGTTGAGGTTGGAACTTCATTGCTTACGCGCTCGACCCCTCTCTGCCATTTTCTAATCAAAATTTCAATTTGCCTCAACATCTCGAGTTCCTTCGGTGACTCGGGAAGCCCCATTAGTTCTTTCAGAAGGACATCCACTACTGTACGATTCTCTTTAGCCTTCTCAAGAAAATCAGCATCCTTGGTCAGAAAAAATCCACGAATATGAACGGAACTCAATTCAGTTGCTGATACAAGTTTCTGTGTAATAGAGAGATCCCTAACATCATTTTCAGTGACTTGGATATGGGCGCTTTTTATGGCGTCAATGGCGTTGATGACAACAACCAAAACGATAACGACTGATAATAAGGATGCAGTCATTCCAATAACTAGCCGGCTTTTAACTGCTGAGCTTGGTCTTGAATTAAACATTGCGTCGTATAATAAACGAAAACGGACAAAAATAAAGAGGCTATCGCTTTCCAACGCACTACGGATACTGTTTCACTGGCTAACGGCTGGCAAGGAATCCCCCATCTCTCCCGGCTGGTCGCCACGGTTGGCTGTATCTTCCAGCCCCAATTGGCCAAACTGGTTATATCCCCAACATTTAATGGTGTTGTTGTTGAGAAGAACGCAATGATGGAAGTTCCCTGTTGCAATACTGGAAATGCCTAAGCCTGATCCGAGGTTGATGGGCAGAAGCGCGTCACCCATCGAATTATCCGTTAATCCACGAACAACGGTATCGCCGAGCCCGAGTTGGCCATAATCGTTTGCTCCCCAGCATTTCACAGTGGAGTCATCCAAGAGTGCGCAGAC
>JACQOU010000036.1 GCA_016207775.1 Deltaproteobacteria bacterium | reverse complement strand
GAATAAAACGACATCGCCTGCCATGATCGTTGTGGATGGACCGTCGCAAAGTGTGTTGGGCTTCTCCTCGAGTGTTTCTTTTGCGGCTTCGGCGATAACGGCTACGACATTACCGGTAACACGAACAGAGCGAGACTCGCTCACGGTCAAAGCAGTAGGCGTATAAAAGCCGAGCCGGTGAGTAATTTGAACTCGGTCGGAGAAAACTTCACAAGTTTCAGTGCCTGCATATTCTGGCATCATGTGACCACCACCGCTATTCTTGGTGATTAAGGGCGGCTCTGCTGCAAAACTAAAACCTGCAAAAATAAGAGTTAATGTTATTAAAACGTTTTTCATAAATCCTCCGTTAAATTTTTTCCCGTTACTCAACGAGCAGAGCCGGTCAATGCATAGACAATGCCAAGAAATTTTCTTTGTTTTCGTGCGTGGATGGCCGCATTTGCTTTAACAATAAATGGGTCCCGCCCTGGAACCAGTATCAAAAAGGCTCTCGTCCACCGTTCGCCTTTGGTCCGTTTGCAGATATTCATCCACCTGAGACCAAGCCACTCCCACAGTAATAGGCTTTTCTGGTAAACTATTCCTAATACCATTCAGTCTTTTCTTCAGAGGCCTTATGCGTACTTCCCTTGTCTCCCAACAGTCTCGATGGATAGATGTTGCACTGGCCAGCGGGATTATGTTCGTGACTGGCGCAATCTTCCTTCCCTTTGTGACCATCGGGGTTGAACTTTTACATGACGGCGCACTGTTCAAGCCCGCTCTCGATGTCAGCAGGGGTGCAACGTTATTCAAGGATACCTTCCAACATTACGGCGCCTTGACCGCCTACATCCAGGCCTTTTTTCTTGGGGCTTTCGGACCCACGCTTAAAGTTCTCAAGATGAGTACCCTTTGCTTTTATCTGCTGTCCGCAGGCACCTTGTTCATGTTGTGGCGCACTTTCCTGAATCGTGGCCTAGCACTGGCTTCAGTTGTCATCTGGATAATGTACGCATCGATATACCGCGATTACGCCACTGGCCCGTTCAAACCTTGGTCTTCCGTCTATGCCATCCCCTTTCAGGCTCTTTCCCTCATGTTCCTGTTAAGAGCGCTCCAATCCTCAAAAAGTTCCCACGCCACTGCCCACCTTTTCTTTTCCGGTGTTTTTACTGCTGCTGTGTTTTGGGTTCGCTCCAACGTAGGTGTCTATCATGCTGGCGCCATGCTGGTGGCTTTCGGAATTGTTTTTCTACCCGACAAGAAAACTTTCTCTAAGAAAGCACTTTGTTTTATCGGTGGAATGGCATTGCTCCACATTGTTTTCTTTTCCCACTTATACTTCTCAGGTTCTTTAGGTGATTGGCATGAGCAAATTATCCAATGGGGAAGAGAAATCGCACGGGCGGCTTTACAAAACATCAGTGATTTTCAAATCATGATTGCCGTAGTGGTAGGCACGTTTGAAATAGATGCATGGGGGTGGAAGGCCTGGCTGCTATTGGCCGCAATTCTGTTGCCTTTGCGAATGGTGAGAGGCAGAGGCACATCTGCTTGGATCCTGTTGGCCGTCGGCTACGGCTTCGCGCTGATAGGGATGTTTCCTTACTTCCCCGAGTGGGTCCGCTACCCGCTCGAAGCTCCGTTGCGTGAAGGGCTCAAAACTTCTTTTCCCCTACTGATGCTCATTGCAACGATCGGCTGGCTTATTTCACTGTTTAGAACAAAAGGCTTCGGGCTATCCGAAAGGATGGTTCTTGCAGTTATCGTCGTATCTCTCGCTTCTTTTCTTCAGTACATGCCCGTTCAAAATTGCGACCATCACAAATTCTGGGCAATGGCTATTTCAATTGGCCCATTTGTTTACCTGGCTTCACAGCTTACCCAAGACAAAGGTTGGCCATTGCTAGCAGCCCTTTTTGTGATCATGTGGCCAACCCTACATACCGATATCCGGTTCGGTTATAGAAAATTGACAGACCCATACGTAACTCTGGACCGGCCTCGGATACTGGCCGGCATGCGTGTCACGCCCAAAGAAGCCCTCGCCTGGAAAGCTATTGATGATGTGATTGAACCGTATTATCGGGCTCATCCATCAGGCACCGGTTTGCTGCTTGGGGGTGATGAGATTTTGGCTGCGCTTGCACCACACCACAGGAATGCTGTTTCGATCTATAACTATGCTCCTTCGGAAGTGCGGGTGAACTGGCACCCTGACGATGATCAAAAGCGAGTTCAGTTTATCCGAGAGACTAAGCCAGTAATTTTCTTGCAGGTACACGACGCGCGGACGAAAGGGATACTGGAAGCGGTCAGAGATTTAAATTATAAGGTCGTCACAACGGTACCCAGTTTTACCCCGTTTTCTGGTTGGATTGAAATTTTATTGCCTCACAGTTCATGAGTGCGCTGACTGGAGATACGGACGGGCCAGGACTTTCAAGCGGCAGCTGGAACAACGTTCTTGGCTGTTGGTTTTACATCTGAAACTGCAGAAATAATTTTCGAGGCCATGTATTCAAGATGAGATTTCCCAAGACCGGGCCAAACCCCTATCCAAAAACTGTCGTTCATCACTTTATTTGAATGTTCGAGGGATCCTGAAGCACTCCATCTGATGTCAGCCATCATCGGCTGCTTCGTCAGATTACCTCCGAATAGCAGCCGTGTACCAATTTTCTGTCGCTCAAGATACTTCACGATTGGCGTCCGCATTCCTTGTTCGCGACAAGTAAGGACATAACCGAACCAAGAGGGGCTAGTGCCTGGGGTGGCCTGCGGCAGATTAAAATACTGATCCGCACCTAAATCTTGCAAACAGCGCGTGAGATAGCGGTGGTTCGCGTTTCGTTTTTGTATAAACTTTTCCAATTTCTTTAGCTGCGCCAAACCCACAGCAGCCTGAAAATCGGTCGTCTTCAGGTTGAAGCCGACCTGGGAATAAACGTACTTATGGTCATAGCCAACGGGCAGATTGCCAAGCTGCCAATCAAACCGTCGCTTGCAGGTATTGGTCGCACCGGGCGGACACCAGCAATCACGTCCCCAATCTCGAAGGCTCAGGGCAATGCGATGAAGTAAACGATCGTTCGTGAGCACTGCCCCTCCCTCACCCATTGTGAGGTGATGAGCCGGATAAAAGGAGCACGTAGCGAAATCACCGAAGCTGCCCACCGGACTATCCCCAATTTTGGCACCTAAGGCATCACAACAATCTTCCAAAAACCAAATGCCTCGATCCTTACACAGCTGTGCAATGTGATCGGAGCGATAAGGATTCCCCATCGTGTGGGCAAGCAGTACCGCGCGGGTCTTTGGGCCAATGGCTTGTCGAATCGATTCCACGGTGGGATTGAGAGTCATGGGATCCACATCGACAAAAACCGGGTGCAGCCCATACTGTAATGCGGGCGTAATAGTAGAGGGGAAACAACAGGCACTCGTGATGAACTCAGCATTCCGCAACACAGCCTTGTCTTTGAGCGAGGGTGAAGTAAAACTGAAAAATGCGAGAAGATTGGCGCTTGAACCGGAATTTACCAGCAAGCATTTATCCAAACTCCACCACTGCGCAAACTTTTCTTCGAACTCAGTAGCGAAACGTCCTGCCGTCAGCCACATATCGGCTGCAGCCTCAGCAACCATAGAAAGCTCATCGGGCCCCACACATTTTCCGCTTGCCGGTAGATAATCGATTCCTGGAATAAGCGGCTTTGAAGCATACTCTTCGGCGTGCTCTGCAATGAGGAGTCTTAGTTTTTCCCTAAAGTTAGGCACGTGTTCCTTAAGCAGCTTCTTTCAAACACTGCCCTCGACTACAGTACTTCAGCCAGGGCGCCGATCCAGAATCCCAAAGTTCCTGAAGGTGGAGCTTGTCACGCAGGGTATCCATCGAGTACCAAAAGTCAGAATGCTTGTAGATGCACAATTGCCCGTCGCTGGCGAGCCTAACCAACGGCTCACGTTCCAACACGGTTTCATTTTCTTGAGATAAATAGTTTCTGAATGCCTTTGTGAAGAAGAAAAATCCCCCGCTAATATAGCCCTGCCTAGACTGCGGCTTTTCAAGAAAGCCACTCACTCGACATTCATCAGTCACATCGATTTCACCAAAACGAGCATGGTTTTTTACGCCTAATACGGTGCCGACCTGGCCGTGTGAAAGGTGAAAATTCAATTCGTCCCGCAAATTGACATTGCACAACCCGTCTCCATAGGTCATTCCAAAATGCTCAAAAGGCTCGATGGATTGAATTTTATCAATCGCCTGAGCGAGCCGTGCCCCGGTCATTGAGTGCAGCCCGGTTTCCAGCACTCTTACACGCCATTGCTCCTGCTCAGGAGTTCGGCCAATCACGCGAAGACCACGGGAACGGGACCCTTTTCGCTGGTCCACTTCCACGTCATTCAGATGCAAAGCGTAATCACCGAAAAATTTCTTAATCTGCAAAGAGCGGTAACCGGCACAGATAATGAAATCATCAAACCCAAATGCGTAATAGTGCCGCATGATATGAACCAGTATCGGAATTCCCCCTATTTCGATCATCGGCTTTGGCTTCAGTTCGGATTCTTCTGAAATGCGTGTCCCCAATCCTCCAGCCAGAATAAAAATAGGAATATGGCCGATCGCCTGCTTTGTTCTTTCATGTTGTGACAAGGATTTTCCTCTAAGAATTGAAGATAAGGATGTCATTATTCTTTTCGGCATCTCCTACACTTTTTTTTAGAAACTTTGTAACGGGTGTTCTGACGAAATAGAAATGTCCGCTTCCTGACAGAATAGAATCGTCCGGTTTTTGGGTAGGGGTATGATTTCCACCAGTTAG
>JACQOU010000358.1 GCA_016207775.1 Deltaproteobacteria bacterium | reverse complement strand
CTAACGCTGTTTTTGCCTTTCCAATTTCGGCTACGTTTTTCACTAACTCAATAAATCCAATTTTTCTGGCAAATAGAAGATAAAGAGGTACCACACTCAGATAAATAAGAATATAGCTTGGAAGGTATAGATGAAACGACAAGCCCAAACAATAGCAAAAGGCAACAAAACTAAAGCCCCGTTGACGCCTGCTTGTTTCCCCCTTTGGGGATAAAGTTTGAAGCAAAAAAAGAGTTGAAAAGGATGCATAACTGATCATGACGATTGCGCCATGCTGCCAAAAGGCATTCGGGGCAAGGATTAAAAGAACAAGAGTCGACCCAAAAAGCGCGCTCCATTTACATTTGGAGATATAGAGAAACAGAGCGTAACATCCTACATAAAAGATAATAAACCTACCCAGATAGTGCCAATGATATAGATCAAGAACCGAAAGATGAAACCATCGCACTAAGGGGATCAGAATAACCACCGTGGGATCTAGCGCTCCCACAGCATTCTGGGAAAAGTAGTAGGGAACACCTGTCAGACTATAAGGGTCCCACATGGGAATTACGGCTCTTGCCAAACAGAGAACAAAATAATTAAAAGCTCCGTACCAGTGAATGGTATCGTGCGTAAAAACTGCCTGCCGAAACAAGAAAACATCCTCATAAATGAAGAGAAGAAGAAGAATCGGATAAATGGGCAGAATGCGAAAATCAAAAAATAGCCTTCTAAGATAACCCTTCATACCCCATCCTGCCCCCTTGGCGGACCCCATACCTTAATTGAAATACTCTCCTTACGAAGTTGCTCTAAGCTTTCCTTTCCAACACTTATTGATAACTTGCCTCGAGCTGCGAAATTTAGCTGAAATTGATTAGGAATTATCCATTGATTGTTCCACGTTGGTTTAAAGAAGCTAAGACTATCGATGTCACACCCCCAGCTCACACGATAGGAATAAAGAGAAGCTGATGCTGGGCTGGTAGTACCCACGAAGGTCTTAAAGAAGTAACTAAGAATATACAGGTCGGGCGTGCTGAGACCTTTTTCGAGCGTAAAACGCAGTAGCGGGATAGTGTCATCAACGAGAAGAACTTTATCATTTTTTTCGCGACTAGGCGCAGTTAGAATCTGCCCCGTAGCATCCAGATGGCAGTTGACCGTTCGGCCTGTCACCTTATAAACCCAGTACTGGGTACTGACCTCGCGGAAAAAGGAAACTCTATTACGAGCAGGGCCTCGATAAAAATCGTTTTCCAGATCAGGTGACGATAAGAACGGCACAAACCGCCGGGGGACTACCAGTTTCAGGGGGTCCAAAAAGGGATACCTGACTATCGTGTTGTGAATTAGTGTACCTTTAGTCAAGTTCACGCACTGATGTCGGACAAATTTATGGCAGTGGTAGTTAAATTTATCAGGCATAAACTCAAAGTCCGCTTGTAGAAAGTAAATTTCATGTTCGTTTGCCCTTTTGTTTAGGAACTTTTTTAACTTTTCTGAATCATCCACAATTTTGGTCTTGGAATTTACTGCCGAAGCCATCGAATAAAAAAAATCTGCATGAGAACCGGATAGATAGCGTATATCCTCTCCATGAAGCGCATTGGTCACAACCAGTGAGCCTTCGGGAATGTTATTCTTCATCCACCGCCCAACTGCTTCATCGCCGGATAAAATGCCCTTGGTCACCTGAAAACCGCTGTAGATATTCAGGGCCTGATCAGCGATCCCCCATACCAGCAAAAAGGCAAATGCCAGTCTCCAAAATCGCGACGACCCAATTATTAGTCTTTCGATGGACTGCATAATAAGAATTGAGGCTGGAACAAGGCTATAAGCGAGATGTACCTGGCTGGTGTAGGTGGCAAGGAACGGAAGCAAGGAAGACAGCATCCAAAACCATAAGAAGTGAGCAAAAATTTGTCTTTCCAATTTTCGTCTGAAAAGTGAAACAACATAAAGTAGCACAAGAGGAGAAGGAATTAACAGCAAGAAAATAGGAAATACTTCAGTTTTTAGGGCACTCACACTCAACTGAGCACCCAAGCTGCCTTGGTTAAAGATGGATTGAATGGGCAAGCCAGGGAAAAAGAAGGCTCCTACCCAAGCGGTAGGAAAAATGGCATGGCCTAGTGAAAGAAGTGCTATTATCGTTGCAATTCCGAGTCTCCTTTTTTGCAGCCATTCAATAAATAAAATAAGGACAGAGGCTAGGCCGGTAAATTCTCGAACCCAGGGTGCAACAAATAGGAAGAGGAAAAGAAGAACTGCAAGGAATACCTTCAAAGCACCCCTGGCTACATCCCACTTCCAATAAATAATAAGGCTCCAACAAAGCCAAAGCGGCACCAGTATTTGCACGCCGGCAAATACCACCCAACTCGCGCAAAGGTGGGCCGAAGACGCCAAGAAAAGAAAGAGTGCCAGAAGCCCGAATCCTGGAAAGTAAATAAATTGCATTGCCACCAAGTAAAAACCCAAAGCAAAAAATCCATAGAAAACTGAGATAAAAGCATACCAAAGCAAAGGTGGATTTTTTGGATTGCTAAAATAATTGATTCCAAGCTGTCTAAGGCCTTCGCTGATCGGCCGATACCCACTTGGCGTTAGCCGACCAAATGAATTTCTTAAAACCTGATTGAAGTGAGACCCATGGGTTTGCAGATTATCATACAACCGTTCGGCCACAATAGGGCTGTCATCCCAAAATAAAGGAAAGGGCGCACGCCAAAGAAAGAAAAGAACGGCTACTGAAACAAAAATAAGAATTGATAAGGATTTCTCTCCCATCACTAGTCAGATAAGTATTTCCTGGAAAATGCAGGAGGAAGGTGGCGCAAAATCCGACTTGCATAGGAGACTGTCCAGGGGAAGTTGATTACCTCGCTTGCTGATTCGGTTTCTATTAGACGGATTATTTTTGAGGCCGCTTGCCGGTAGGAAACCTGAAAGGGTAGTTTTGCTTGGTTGCCTAATCTTCCCAGATTGACAGTAATGAAACGGTATTGACCGCTCATTTTCAATCGAAAGGCATCAAATATACAATTGAGCGCTGCTTTACTCGCCGGATAGGCGCATCTTCGCCTGCTCAAATCCAAAATTACGGAAAGCGAGGAGACCGCTACTATAGCACCCCTCTGGCGCACAAGCGGCAGTACACCCGCCAAAAGATTCATGTTTCCAAGTACATTAATTTCAAAAATTTTTTTCAGCTTTGCGTAGTCCAACTTTCCGTCTATGAGGTCGTCTTCAATGGCTGCAGCATTCAGCACAACAGCATCAAAGTTGATATTTTTGTTTGAAAGTTCAGATACCGCAGTTTGAATCTGTTCCTCGCTGCCTAAGTCACATGCAAGGAATGTAAATCGCTCATCCGTATCCCTTTGTTGGTTACCATTCTTCTTGGTAGTTTTGCGTGAAATACCTAAAACGGTATCACCTCTATCCAAAAAAAAGCTGCATAATTCACTTCCGAGACCCGACGATGTTCCCGTAAGAAGAACTTTCACTTCTAAACCTCCCAAATATGAATGTTAAAAACTCACCTAGGAGGATAAAAAAGGCAAGCGGTTACTTTCATAACGCTTTGTCTGAGCCCAACAATGCCGCAAATTAGCACAAACAATTGGGCCTAAGGTTAACTGGTAAGCAGAAAAAGGCATTCAATCAGGACTATTGGGCTCCGCTCAAACCACTAATAGATTTTGAAGGTTGAAAAACTTAGCGAAGAAAATACAAAGCGGGAAAGCCAACGGCCAATCGCTGGATTGTTGGTCCTACTCTTCGCTGTTGGCATCTTACCAGATACCAAGCTACACAAGAATTTGTCTCTATAATCAGATTTTGATACTCCGGTTCCGAAATTAGCTCCGTTATCGCTTCCCGGGTAATTTAAAATGGTTGCGGCAGTTGTACCAATGGTTGGGATTCCGCCGTGAAATACATAGGATATACCCAAGTCCGTACCCGTCCCGTTCGCCGCTTGCGACCCAACGATGATATCCCCATAGGTATCGCCGTTTACGTCGCCAGCAAAGCCGATGGAACCTCCAAAAGCTGCTGCGTCATCTGAACCTGGATAAAGAAGTATTTGGTCCGCAGAACTGGCATAGGTACCGGCCGAGCCATGATATACAAACACGGCACCCCGGGTTGGGCCTACAATACCGGACAAATATGCAGTAACTGCAACATCAGCATAGCCATCCTTATTGACGTCAAATCCACCTACAATAAATTTCCCAAAATTGGCACTATCGGTAGCCGGATAAAATAAAGACTGCACAGCAGTTCCACTTACACCAGTAACGGATCCGCGGTGGACAAAAACAGCCCCTTGGTCTGTACCATCCATATCGGACCCCGGAGCTCCCACCACCACATCGGAATAGCCATCATTATTGATATCTCCTGCACCAGCGACCGAATATCCGAAGAGAGGAGAAGCATCTGAACCGGGATACGCGAGGGTCGTGGAGGGACTGGTACTCAAACTTCCCGAGGAACCATGGTAAACAAAGGCAGCCCCCTTATCGGCAGCGGATATGTCCGATTGAAAGCTACCCACAATAATATCCGCATACCCATCATTGTTGACATCGCCAGCCCATGAAACTGGATACCCAAAAAAAGCACCCGAATCCGAACCAGAGTAACTAAGTGTCCCGTTGGGGGTGGTACTCGGTCCAACCGATGAACCATGATACACGTAGACTACCCCTTTGCTTGAGTTCGAACCAGGGCTGCCAACAAGTAAATCTGCATAACCATCGGCATTTACATCGCCGGCTGCCGAAACGCTGATTCCAAAATAGGCGTTATTGTCGCTACCTGGGTAAGTGAACGTTCTGTAAGGGGAGTTAGAAACTCCCGATGAGGAACCCAGATAGAGATATGCGATACCCCGGTTTGTACCAGAAATAGCTGACAAGTAGGCTCCAACTAGCACATCTCCATACCCGTCTCCATTAACATCTCCTGTTTTTGCAACAGAGTAACCAAAATTAGCGCCATTATCCGAACCAGGATATGTAAGTGTCCTAGCAACAGAAGTGCTAACCCCGCTTGAAGATCCCGAGTAAATATAAGCAATGCCCCGACCACTGCCTGAGATACTTGACGAACCGGCTCCGACAATAACGTCGGAGTAACCGTCCCCATCGAAATCCATGTTCATGCCGCGCTTGACAGTGTAATTACTTTCTCCTAACTCAGCAGAATTAGCGCCCAAAACTTTAATATTCACCGTATGACTGCTACCAATTCGCCAGTTGACTGAATTGTCGGCCATGTTTGGAACTTTTACTGACCAGGATTGTGTGCCCGTCGCATCTTTTACAATGGAGGAGTCGAAAGTCACCCGAATTGTTCCGATTTCCGCAGTCGAGGTTACAGTTCCAATTAAAACACCAGAATAAAGGGTAGAACCGCTTGCAAAATTTGTCGGAGTAATGGTGGCACTTACTGTTGGGGTTGGGGTCGTAGCGCCACCCGAACTAGTCGACGAGCTTGTTCGCCTGCCGCACGAAAGAATAAAAAGAAGGATAAGAATGGAGCAAGCTAATAGCTTTTTCCAACAAACGTTCACCTTTTCTCCTCTGACCTATAT
>JACQOU010000357.1 GCA_016207775.1 Deltaproteobacteria bacterium | reverse complement strand
CTCTTATAGCATTCACTTTCTTCATCGAGTAGACCTCACTCTCTCCAATCATGTTTACCCCGACGAGTTAGCCGAACTATCCTCAAATGGATTTCAGTTCTCGCTGGCAGCGAGAAGCTTCCAAGTAAACATAATCATAGTATCATATACATATTACTGTGTCTATGCGCAATACTGCACCACACCAAAACTCCACCCTCTATCGGAACCATTTACCTGCGCCGCAGACAATGGCGGGTTAAGTTACTAACCTTTTCTTCTGAAGTTTGCGACAAGAACCAAGATGACGATAAACAGGATGAGCAAAATAACCAGCAAACGGATTAGAAACCCCCAATCAAACTCTCCACTGCCCCTCGCCTTTTCTTCTGCCAGTAACAAAGCATCGGCTCCAGACTTACGTCGGCTATCGGCAGCACCGCCTTTAGAGTCCTGCCCGTCTTTTTTTGCTTCACTCTTTTTTTCCGTTTGGCCACCAATACCCGTACCCCGGTCCCCCCCTGCGCCTTCCTCGCCGGAACGAGATTGAGCATAAACTCTACCACTCGCCGTTTCGTCCGCCCCATGTTCGGCGCCGGACTGCTTGTCTGAACCAAAAAATCCTTGAGACAGGGATGATTCCCCCCGCTCTGGCGACCCTCCACCCACAGCCACTTTCGTGGGGCTGCCTGACCCGCCCTTGCTGCCCGCACCCGATTGCCCAGCCCCCGCTCCGCCCACTCCACCCCCGCCCAATTCACCGACCGTCAGGGCTTTGGGCTCAGGCAACTCGCCCGTACGGAGCTCTTTACCTTCTTTCAGCGCAGCCGGTCCCTCCAAATCGCCACTTGTAAGTTCTTCTCCTGCTTGCAGCTCTTTGCTATCCGCCAGTTCACCCATTTTTTCCGCTTTACTGAACCAAACGTTAGGGACAGTTTGCTTTCTGTTTTGAGCAACGAAATCGACGAGGTTTTGGCGATTTTGAACAAAACTGCGTTGCAAAGGCTCGCCCAGGTATTTGAAAACAAGAGGCACCGCAACGCCCACAATGGCTGTCATAATAAGCAGATAATCAGACACAGCGGCACCACGAGGGTGTGTTCGCAATGAGGAACGAAGAAGAGAAGACTGCCGAGACATGAGATAACCTCCCGCCCAGCTCTGAACCCACGCCAGCAAATGGGATAATCTGCCTAAAGCGCGCTGAGTATCTTCTCTTGTATTTTATCAAATTCGCCGTTGGACATCACGACAACCGTATCACCTTTTTGGTAACGACCGCAGAACAAATCGACGATTTCTTTGACGGAGGGGAAGGTAAAAGCTTCTTTATTCTTAGCCTTTAAATCACTTACAAGCTGCTGGGCAGAAAACCGTTCAGATTCATTAAGCTCCTCTTGTTTATATGGCGCAGCGACCAGAATGTAGTCAGCGCTGTCAAAAGCCTGGACGTATTCTTGCTGATGAACATTTCTCCGGGCTGTGGAAGAACGTGGCTCAAAGATCGCCCAAATTCTCGACCCGGCAAAACGCCGGCGTGCTGCCTTCAGTGTTGCATTGACTTCGGTCGGGTGGTGAGCAAAATCATCAATCAACGTAATAGGCTCAGTAGCCAACATTTCTTGCCTGCGTTTCACACCATGGAAGGTTTCCACAACGGGGCGTATTTTCTCCATCGAAATACCCAGATTAACCATGCAGGCAATTCCACTGATAATATTCATTAAATTATGTTCACCGAGCAGAGGACTTTTGAACATTCCCAGCGTGCGCCCTTTGTAAATAATCTCAAAGGTAAAACCATTCAGATCTTCTTCAATTTTCCCTACCCTCCACATCGCCCCGTTGGTTGCTCCAAAAGTCTGGATAGGGCAAAGAGCTCCCCCAGCAAGCCCCATCACAACCGGATCTTCAAAGCGAGCCACACAAAGACCGTCACCGGGTAATAAGCTGATTAATTTTTGAAACGATGACCGAACATGATTGAGGTCCCGGTAGATGTCGGCATGGTCAAATTCAACGCTCGTCAGAATAAGAAAGTTTGGGTTGTAATGAAGAAACTTCGGCCCTTTATCAAAAAACGCTGAGTCGTATTCATCCCCTTCCCCAACAAACAGCTCTCCTTCGCCAAGTTGGCACCCTTGCGCCAAGTCTCTAGGCACCCCTCCAATCAGATAACTGGGTGCCAACCCAAAGGAACTTAAAGCATATGCCAGCCAGCTTGTTGTGGTGGTTTTGCCATGAGTGCCTGCCACAACGATGGATTTTTTTTCATCAATGACAAAACGCCTCACTGCATCCGGAAAGGATAAGAAAGTCGTACCCGACTGCAACCAAGCCTGTGCTTCGGGGTTATCCTTGCGAATCACGTTGCCAATCACAACAACATCAGGGTGCAAACGGCTGGCGGTCCCTCCATCGAAGCCTTGGATAAGCTCAATATTTGCTTTGGAGAGAACGCTTTTCATAGGCTCGTAAAGCGACGAATCACTGCCGGTAACCTGCCAACCCTGATCGGCGAGAGCACGTGCCAGAGTACCCATTCCCACTCCGCCAATCCCCACAAAATGAATTTTCTTCATTTTCATCAAAGGCCCCATCCTACCGGTAAGCGCTTCGGGATGCAAAATTTAGTTCTTCCAAACCTTCACGATTTCGTCATGCAATTGAGGGCGTAGTTTCTTGATCCTTTCATCCACTCTGGAAGGATGAATCCGATTGGTCAGAAAGACCACAAACGCTTTTTCATCCGGATCGATCCAAAGCGAACAGCCGGGATAACCAAGCATACCAAAGCCGCGTGGACCAAACAGATCCCCAGCGGACGAGAAGGCCGCTGATTTTGTATCCCACCCATAGGCCCAGGTACTCCCCTCTACAATGCGAGCCCTCTCGCTAAAGAGCTTAGCCGTTTTTGCACTCAACCACTTGCTCTTTCCGTCCCTGGCTAAGAGCCATTCGCGACAGAAATGGGCTAGATCGTGGGCTGTGGAGAAAAGGCCTGCGTGAGCAGCCACATGGCCGAGCGCCCAACAATTTTCATCAAAAACTTCTCCTTGAATGACTCGCTTTCTCAACAAACAATATTCGGTTGCGGCCGCAGCGAGGGGATTTTTAAGCGGACCAAAACAAGTGCTATGCATTGCGAGCGGCGATCGGATTCGCTCCTCAAGAAAAGTAACGAGGGAGCCATGCTTTTCAGTCAGCACGAAACCTAACAACAAAAAACCCAAATCGCTGTATCGTAACTTCGTTCCCGGTGGTTCAAGACACCGAACATGAGAACGAAACCACGGCAGCAAATCCCGAAATGCCTCATTATAAAGTGGCAACCAAGAATCCAACCCCGAACAATGGTTCAGGAGATGCCCAATGAGAAGGTTACCCAGCTCCGAGCCGGCCAGACCCCGCACATGTTGATGTAGCTTTGCACCCAGCTCTATCTCGCCCCGATCCACCTCTGTGGCGATTGCGGACGCCGTGAGCACCACTTTTGTGAGCGAACCAACATCAAAAAGCGTGTCAGCAGAAACCGAAACACCGTTTGGCCAATAACTGGTTCGACCACCAAATAACAAGGTATGCTTGCCTTTGCGCTCAAAGAACAACTGGTACGCGGAAAAAACCCGCTCTTCCAATGACCGTTCAAGAAGGGTTTTGATTTGTGTCTGGTTCGACAAGATACCGATGCAGGGCCTGTGGCTGTGGCAACGTCTGCGGCCCTGTCCTTACAGTTACGGATGGCATAATTTGAAATGAATGGAGATTGCCATAGTTGCTTATGCAGTAGAACCAACCGTCAGGGTGTCCCACAGCCGCAGCAAAACTGCCTGCTCCAAGATGTGTGGTCCACACTATTTTTCCATTTTTGGGATCAATAACGTAAACGGGATCGCCAGAAGTCGTGACGACTAAATAATCACCCGCTCGAGCTGGAGTTAAGCCCACCCCTTTTCCAAAGGGAGTTTTCCATACAACCTCTCCCGTAGATCGTTTAAGCGCGTAAACATTGCCGTCCAGCCCAGCAAAATAGACGATGTCTTGTTCGACAAGAAATCCGCCATAGGAACCTGCGTGAAAGACCCAGTTCGTATTTCCGGTTGTCCTGTCGAGACAAAACACGTTTCCATCAAACGTAGCCACTATGACGTTCTTCTCGTCTACGTAGGGAAGCATGTCGATATCATAAAAGCGATCTTTACTCCGAAGCCGTTTCTTCCACAGCTCCTTGCCATCCGCGACAGATAGAGCCACCAAAAAGCCATTCGAAAAACCCTGGAAAACTTCAGTTCCGAATACAGCCGGGCTCGCAGTACCTCGGATGGTCATTTTCTCGTCGCCCTTTTGAGAGTAATGCCACAGCTCCTTGCCCTTTTCAGATAGGGCGTACAGCTCATCGTTAGAACTCGCAACGAATAGTCTATCTCTCACTGAAACGGGCGCCGCCAGCCATTCAGCCTGGATCTTGAACCGCCAAAGCTCACCCCCATTATGAGCTCCAATGGCCACCAAATTGCCCTGGCTGTCACCAGCAAAAATCTTCGACCGTCCATAGGCCAACGCACCATCGATTGCCCCAGGGAGGTGCGCATGCCACAGCGGATAACTCGATTGCCGATGCAAAGCAAACACATCGCCTTTCGCATTACCAAAATAAAGCGCATCCCCAACAATCAACGGTCGCGTTCGCTAATGTGGCCGTAGCAAAGATTGATCAAAAGGGCGCGAAGGCAAGACCCATCCTGAACCAACATAAAGCCCTTCGGCCTGAAGGCTGATTAAAAGAAATCCTAGTAACAAAAGCATTAAATGCATACGACCTTATTCTTTCGAAAAGAGAGGGCTCCCTAAACGCCGCAATTGTACCTTCGCTTGCCGAGCATACTCAGAGTTGGGAAATTCTACGGTTACCTTTAGGAAGGATTCCTTGGCCCCAGCCACATCCCCCTTCAATTCTTTCAAGCGAGAAACATTCAACAAAGCCAAAGCCCTGGCATCCGATCCCAGGTCAGCAGCTTTTTGGAAATCACTGAGGGCTTCATCATTCTTCTTTTCAGTTTCGTACGCTTTCCCACGAGCCAAGTGCAGCAGTTGCCTCTCCAAAGGCAACAGATCCCGAAAAGACAGAGCTTTGTCATACCATTCAAGTGCAAGGGCAAAGTTTTGACTTGTGGCGCTATCCGCTGATTTCGCCAACTCCTTTTTCCGCTCTTCAAAGTAGTGGTCAGCCAAGGAAGCCGCAGCAAAAACCATCGGCCGGGTACGACTGTACTTGCCCACAAAATCCTTCAGTCTATCCCAACGCTCGCTTTCCGGCTTTTTGAGTACTTCGCCGTACGCCGTCCAAGCATTTAAAAGCTGCCGCTCGGACCACCAATCATACCCGTAGACGATAAGCACCACTGCTGCAACGGCCCCGAGAACCGCCAGAAAAGGAAATTTTTTTTCGATCAGAAACCCCAAAATACCGCGCCCTTTTTTTACAAACTCATCGGGGGCTTTCAGGGTCTTTCGGTCGATTTTTGGTGGCTTACTCAAACATACCTCACGATAATTGGAAAATGTCAGTCTATCCTACTGGAATCTCGAATCATGTCAAAAATTTCTCTCTTCTCTCAGGTATGCTAGAATAGAAAAAAATCGATCATTCATGGCAATTTACTTGAGATTCTTTTTTATCATCCTTCTAATAACCTCTGTATGCACAGCCAAGAACCTGGAAGGTCGCTGGGGAGCAGGGCTGGTCCTGCAGGACTTTAACAATCTCGCTGCGCTTTCCTTTAAGCATCACTTCAGCCAGCACTTGGGAGTGCAGTTTCTCGGTGGCTTCGACACGCAGGATAGCTCGAACGCCCTTATCCTGGGCGGCAAAGTAACCCGGAATGCCTACTTGGAAGAAAACCTGAATTTCTACATAGGCCTCGGTGGATACATCATCTCGGATAAGAACAATACTGAAAACACGTCTACCGGTTTTGAATTAGATGGCCTTGTAGGAGCTGAGTTTTTCCTTTCAGGACTGCCTAATTTAGGGTTTCAGTTCGAAGTAGGTGCCGCCATGCGAAGTTTACGCCGTGTCAGTTTTAAGACGGTGGGAGGAACTTTTGCAGGGGCCGGAATCCATTACTACTTTTAGTGTCAAACAACTGGACATCGACGATACGGGTTAAGAACAGCTATAATAGGAGTAGCCCTTCCGTTTATAGACTGCGCCGGACACCCATGCGCTCAACGATTCACATAGCGTTTGTCTTCCTTCTTTTGGTTTGGCTCACGCCGTTATTAGCGGAAAGCCAAGGGGATGACTATAAGGGCATTACTGACCCCTTTGGGGACCCGTCCACTTACGAATTTTCTGAAGATGAAAAGGATGACAAAGAGTTCTTTCATCTCGGTCGGTTTCTCATGATTGGAATCGATTTTGGCGCGGGCTTATTCACGGGAGGCCTTGGCCGGTCCGTAGAGCCGGGTTTCTTGGTGGGAGGCAAGCTTGTTTATTTCTTTGATCGGTCCTTGGCGATGGAAATCGGGGTACATTATTCCCATCACTTAGATGCAGTGAGAGGACTCAATAACTTTACGGTGGATATCGACACCGCCATGATTCCGATCACGTTTGGAATTTTGTATTACTTTAATACTCAAAATGCTCCCAAAGCGATCGCTATCGCCAACCCATACATTGGGCTGGGCGGGGGAGCCTACATGCGACGCCAAACCGCCGCTACAGCAGCCGCAGGCCTTGCAAACAGCGCTTCTGGCACCCATTTTGGCGGTTGGCTGGCCGGGGGGTTGGAATTTCCCATTTACCGAAAACATATCTACCTCGGCATCGATGCACGCTTTCACCTGATCTTCTTTAATGACGAAGACGACACCTTTAACGGCAACATAGAAGCGGGCGACCGCGCGGGGGACTACTTCACGCCGGCTGTTACGCTGACTTACAGCTTTTAAACCCCTACCCCTTCATTCTTATCGCCCAGCCGACAACCACGCAGGCAAGAAGAATGCGGTACCAAGCGAAGATTCGAAAATCGGAGTTTTTTAGGAATCGAAGCAAAAAGTGAATGGAAAATAGACCGGCAATCGTGGAACTTGCAAAACCTGCAATCAACAGCTCGCTGGAGACCTGCATTTGCATTTCTGCTGGTGATGTACTCCATTTTAACCATTCATAGCCAGCAGCAGCCAGGATAATTGGGAAAGCAAGAAGAAATGAAAAACGCGCAGCGGTTTCCCGGTTCATCCCCAGCAGCCGACCCATGGTCATGGTTGAACCCGACCGGGAAACACCGGGAATAATGGCAAAAGCCTGGGCAAGTCCCACCCAAATCGCATCCTTCATTCGAAGCTCGTCCATTGTGCGCATAGTGGCACAATTTCCATCGATCCAGTAGAGAACAAATCCTAATGAAGCCAGCATGACACTGATAAGCAGAGGGGAGCGGAAACCGGTCTCCGCTTGATGGTTGAAAAGCGCACCACTCACACAAGCAGGAATGGAAGCAAAGACAATGAGCCAAAATAGCAACCGCTCTCTTTCAAATCCAATTTTTCTTTCAATGATGCTGGCAAGACCGGCCCGAATAAGGTCAAACCACTCTCTTGCAAAATAGATAAGCAGTGCAACCAAACTACCCATATGAAGGAAAACATCGAAAGCAAGCCCTGGGTCGTCCCACCCAAAAAACCAGGGAACCAGGACGAGGTGAGCCGAGCTGCTAATTGGCAGAATTTCCGATAAACCCTGAACCACCCCAAGGATGCAAGCTTGAAAAGTTGTCATAGTTGTTGCTTGGTTATTTCGCCCACATGAGTGCCTTCACTGAATTATAATGCTCGAAAAGGCCTTTCAAAAGCTGAAGATTAATGGCGGGAACCCGATTACCCCCGGCTCCTTCCATATCGACAGACATGGTGAGTGAGTTCAAAATCGCTTCTTCCGTAGCTTCGATAACCGCCCGATAGGCCGGATCAAGAAACATATCAAGGATCATTGTGAACTCAATCTGTGGCTTGGGCGGAAGGCGTGGAAGAACATTACCCGTCGAAAAACCAATGATAATCTCTCCACTCATATGAGCGCCAAAACTCCCAACCCGGCCAATTCCCAGAGCAGCCCTCCGGCACAGCCGATTGATCTGAGCAGCGCTAATAGGTAGATCAGTGGCAACAACGGCTATGATAGAGCCATAATTAAATGCTCGCCTGCTATACCCACCCTGGACCCGAGCAAACACTCCGCCAACGGGATAGCCGTCCATTCGCAAGTGTTCCATCACCCCGAAGTTGCTGAGCACCAGCACTCCAATTGTGTAGGATTGTTCACCCAGCCGGATAACGCGACTGGAGGTTCCGATGCCCGCCTTAAAATCGCAACAGATCATCCCCGTACCAGCGCCCACTGAGCCTTCCTCCACAACACCATCTTTTGCATTTTCCAGGGCTGAAAATACATGCTGGGGCTTCACATGCAGTCCTACGGCATCGTTGAGGAAGCTGTCATCGCATTCGCCGACAACCGGAATAATCACTTCCTGCTGATCGCGAATTTCCGGATATTTTTGCGCCATCCACTTTATCACACTGTCAGAAACACGACCTACCGAGAGCGTATTGGTAAGACCCACCGGAGTTTCCAGCAGTCCCCATTCGACAAGTTGAGTGAAACCCGCAACCTCGCCCGCACCACTGAGGATATATCCACCGCTTGGGACCTTCTTGTTGTAAATATCATCATTAGGCAAGATAACGGTCACCCCAGTGCGAACGGGACCATTACCAGGCTTGCGGCGACCAGAACCCTCGATGAGTGTGGAATGCCCTACCCGCACCCCTTGCACATCCGTAATGCTGTTGCTAGGACCTGTCTGATAATCGCCGATGGTAATACCCATGTCTCTGAGGCGGCATCGTTTCTTAGCTTCTTCTCGGTAGCGCTCATACAAGTTGCTCACATTTCCCCCCGGATCTACCAGTTCTTCACTCTACCCATGTTCCTCCACCGCTGGATAGCAGGTGTCAGGATGCGCTTGACGAGGCTATCGTAAGCCATCCCGCTTCGTTCCGCCATGATGCAAAGGTCGCTAAAGCCCTGAGAAAGCCCGGGCAACGGATTGACCTCCAAGAAATAAATATTTTGCTGGGAATCGAGGCGAAAGTCGAGTCGAGCGATATCCCGACAGCCCAGCGACTTGAAGACTTTTTTTGCGAAAGCAGCAATTTTTCTATCCATCTCCCGTCCGAGTTGAACCGGACAGACCAAATCGCAAAATTCATTCGGAACACTCTGCTTGGCTTCAAATGAGTAGACGGGAAACGGACCTGCTGGTTCCTTAAAGACAACTTCCATGGGGCCCAGTATTTTGAGGGTACTGTTCCCCAGCACTCCAATGGTGAACTCGCGGCCTTCAATGTACTCTTCGCATAAAATGGGCTGTTGAAACTTACGCCACATCGCCAAAACGATATTTTGCAACTCTTCGTGGTTCTTCGCTACCGAACTTCCCCCAATACCCTTGGAGGTACCCTCATGGTTGGGTTTGACGACCGCTGGAAATCTTAGCCCGGTTTCCCCGAGCTTTGAGCCGCCCGTGAACAGAAAAAACTGGGGGCTTCGTACACCATCCTGGCTGAGAATTTTCTTGGAAATCGTTTTATCAAGAGTAATGGCGAGGCAGGTTGCATCGCTTCCCGTATGTTCAATGTCCAATAGATCACAAATCGCTGGTACTTGAGCCTCCCTCGCCCTCTTTCTTGAACCCTCAGCGATGTTAAACACAACATCAACCTTATGTTCTTTGAGGTTTTCAGATAGCGTACGAGTGGCCTCGATGGGAATGACCTGGCAACCAAACTTCTCAATCGTTGCTTTCAGAGCCTCTACCGTAGCCGGAGAGTCAAACTCTGCCTCGGTTTCATAATCTGGATCCAAAGGGGTTTTGCGCTTAAGGTTATAAACAAGACCTATTTTGGGGTTTTTTGTCGTGAGCAATCTCCGCGGCGCCTTCATCCCTCGGCCGTTCAACTTTAACCGAGCAACGGCAGCCTCAAGTATTTTGAGGATTGTCTGTTCATAATTTAGGCCAATTTGCTTCGAAGACTCAAAAATCCCTGCCCCTCGCTGAAGGCTGGGCAATGCATTAAGCTCAAGGAAGTAAATGTCCCCATCCGCTGTGACTCTAAAATCCGCGCGTGCGAAATCCATAACGCCTAACGCGGGCACTATCCGCTTCATCATCTCCATGAGGTTTTGCCTGGTGGCGGTATCAATGGCAGCCGGGCATCTCACGTCGACTGAATGGTCTGAAAAATTTTTTAGGTCATAGTCATAGATATTCAGCTCAGATGGCCCCTTTGCCGAAAAGATATATTCCATCGGCTCAAGCGTTCCCCCATCCCCAAGGCCGGCGATATAAGGAACCGCAATATCTCGTCCAGCAACAAAGCGCTCGACCAGGATGCCATGCGGAAAAAGTTTAAGAAGCTCTGCCCCGTAACTAAGCAAGTCATCACTGTCCTTGCAAACCGAACGCTCCGTGATCCCCTTGCTGGACCCCTCGTAATTGGGCTTCAGAAATGCGGGAAAGACCACTTCTCGGCTGATACTCTGCAATTCCTCTACTGTATTGACGAAAGAGCCCTCAATGATAGGAACTTTCCTGCTTGCCACCATCTGTTTGGTCAGGAATTTGTCTAGAGTCAGGAAGCATCCATAGGGACCTGAGCCCACGTAAGGCAGCTGAAGTTGCTCGAAGATGGTAGGACCCAGGCTTTCGCGACCTATGCCGTAATAACCTTCGGCCGTATTAAAAATGATGTCAGCCTTAATCTCAGTCAACGTGCGAATCCACGACGCAGCAAGATCTTGTGTCATCTCGACATCAATGACCTCATTACCTCCCGATACAAGGGCGTTATGAATCGCCGCTATGGTGTCGGGAGTATCGAACTCAGCCTGGTCAATCGATTCGTTAGTTTTTTTATTAAAGACAAATGCGATTTTCACTGGTGTTAACCACTCTTACGTTTTATCGGGAGAAAGACCAAGTTAGTCAACAGAACTTTGTTTCCAGTCTGAAATAATTCGTATTCCCTAAAAGAGGGCAACAAGCAAAATGTTGTGGAATTTTGTCCTTTGCTTCATTTTTGCAAAAAAAAAAAAAAGACAGCCGTGCAATTTTCCCTTGTGAGCAGGGGTGCTTTACTTTATTTTTTGTATCCAATGTTTCTGCAATTAGAATCGCTTAGTAAAACCTTTGGAAGTTTTCGGCTTGAACCCTTCAGTCTTCAAGTCCTGCAAGGAGAATTCTTCTCGCTTTTGGGACCCAGTGGATGCGGAAAGACCACAGTTTTGAGACTGATCGGCGGTTTTGAATGGCCAACAGCAGGAAAAGTTCTGCTCGATGGGCAAGACATAACAGCCTTAGCGCCTCACAAGAGAAACATTCACACCGTTTTTCAACGCTACGCTCTTTTTCCGCACCTAAACGTTTTCGAAAACGTTGCGTTCAGCCTTCGGTTACAGAAAGTGGCGAAACACGCCTTGCAGGAACGCGTACTGAGAACCCTGCAGCTCGTACAAATTGAAGACTTGCAACACAGGCGCACTCCTCAGCTGTCGGGTGGACAAATGCAGCGAGTAGCCCTGGCTCGCGCTCTTATCAACGAGCCAAAAGTGCTGCTTCTTGATGAACCGCTCTCAGCACTGGACCCAGAGCTGCGCATGAGAATGCGAGAGGAGCTTAAGGCTCTGTGCAAGAAGGTGGGTTCAACTTTCCTTTTTGTGACTCATGACCAGGAAGAGGCCTTGCAGTTATCCGATCGAATGGCTTTGATGAAGGATGGTAAATGTCTCCAGATTGGCACTCCAAAAGCCATTTACGAAGACCCTGTGGACCCGTTTGTGGCCCGGTTTATTGGTCCGGTTAACGAAATCCGTTGCTCAATAGGAGATGAGCAAAACGGAGCGTTACTGCTCGTTTCCGAGCTGGGCAACTTTAAAGCTAAGAAAAACGGGGTCGCTCTCCCCAAAGAAGTTACCCTTGTCCTTCGTCCCGAAAAGATGCGCCTTTTGAGACAACGCTCAAGCACTCAAGAAAACTTAGTTGAGGGAGAGGTGCAAGAGCTTTCTTACTTGGGTTCACGCACGGAGTATAATGTCAAAACCCGCCAACAGACACTAAAGGTATTCGAACAGGAATTGGAACGGTCCAAAAAGCGCAACCTAAACGTGGGCGATCGCATCTTTCTTACCTGGAAGCCGGACGATGCGATTCTTTTTGCGAAAGAGTGCACAACGTAATGAAAAGAAAAACGGTGTTGGGACCCGCAACTTTGTTTTTCTTAATCTGGTTGCTCCTGCTCACTGCGATTCCAGCATTGCTCATTCTGGCTGTCAGCTTCCTGTCTCGTTCCCCGCAGGGGGAGCTTCTTTATGAAGCCACATTGTCCAATTACGCACGTTGCTTTCACTGGCTTTACATACGAGTGCTGTTCAAAACATTGGGCTTGGCAGGAAGCGCAACCCTCACCTGCCTCTTGGTTGGGTTTCCTGTTGCCTACTTTCTAGCCCGCTCAGCCGGCTGGCTTCGGCAATTGGGTCTGATTTTGCTGTTCATTCCATTTTGGACAAATTTCATCCTCAGGGTTTATGGCATCGTTTCGCTGGTGGGAAATCACGGCCTGCTCAACCAGTTGCTGCTGAAAAGCGGATTGATCTCAGAACCCTTGCAAATTCTTTATACTCCCATTGGGGTTTATCTGGGGTTGTTGTATAACTATCTTCCTTTTGTGGTCGTACCTATTTTTTCTGCGCTTGAAAAATTCGATAACGCACTTCGGGAAGCGGCCTATGATTTAGGCGCCAGTCGTATTCAAACTTTCCTGCGTGTCGTACTGCCTAATATAAAGGAAGGAGTCCTGATCGGAAGCTTATTCGTTTTCATACCCATGCTCGGAGAATACGTCATTCCTGACTTGCTTGGAGGTGCCAAACAAATCTATTTGGGCAATTTGATGGTCAGTCAGTTTTTTACTGCACAGGACTGGCCGTTCGGCGCCGCGATTGCTGGGCTTCTTTCCCTTTTCCTCATTTTAACTATTTTGTTGCAGAACAAATGGCAAAAAACGGGAGTACAACATGCATAGGAAAAATCCCGTTGTCACTTTGGCCTTTGTTTTGGCTATAACCTTTCTATATGTCCCATTATTCTATCTGATTATTCAAACTTTCCTGGTCAACCCAAACGATATTACCAGTGGATTGACTTTGAATTGGCTGATCAAACTGTTTGAAAAAGGAACGCTTTGGGAACCTTTGGGGACCAGCCTGCAAATTGCAGTCTGCTCCGCAACTCTTTCTGTCATTTTAGGAACGTCAGGAGCCGTTGGCCTTAACCCAATCGCAGCCTGGCTCCCTGTGTGGATTCAAACACTCATCATGCTTCCGCTGCTTCTGCCGGAGGTTATTACGGGTCTTTCTTTGCTGTTATTTTTTCTGCTTAGCCGGTGTCCTTTGGGACTATTCACCGTTATCCTCGCACACGCGAGTTTTTCAGCCAGCTTTGTCTACTTCATTATGGTTGAGCAACTGCGAAAGCTCGACCCTCAGATTGCCGAAGCGGCGCAGGATCTGGGCGCACATCCAAGACAAGTGTTTTGGAAAGTGACTTTACCAAATATCGTTCCAGGACTCATGGGCTCCTGGCTCATGGCTTTCACTTTGTCGTTTGATGACTTTCTCATCTCATTTTTTACGAGTGGTTCAGGAGTGACTACCTTGCCCCTTAAAATCTATTCTTTGATGAGAAGAGGGCTTTCCCCTGAACT
>JACQOU010000377.1 GCA_016207775.1 Deltaproteobacteria bacterium | reverse complement strand
CGTAGTACAATTCGTCACCGCCAGAGACAAAAAAGCAAAGAGTAGTAGCTTCACTACCGAAGGACAAACAGAGATCTTGCCTTTCCGGTTTAAAAATGGCTCCAAGATACTTCCTCCTTTACCACTCGTGCTGGATTCCCTGCCACTAAACAGCCAGTAGGTACGTCGCTGCATACGGTAGAACCAGCACTGACCACCGCTCCCCTCGCAATCCTAACCCCCTTCAGTATGGTTACCCCCATGCCAATCCACACTTCGTCTTCAATTGTAATTGGAGCACAGCCTCCCACGTTAAATCCGGATACAAAGATGTCTGAATTTTCTTTGCCAGCATACGAGATGCGGTGCCCATCATAATCTATCATTCGAACGCCATGAGATATCATGCATCGTGATCCAATCTGGACAGTCGAACGGCAATGAATATCGAAATCGCTGCCGATGTATGTCCAACTGCCGATAGAGACTGTAGCTTTGTGACCGATTGAAAAATAAAAACCTGGGCCGATACGGCTGTGCTCGAAGAGCACAAGTCTTGACTCTTCCGACATCCGAAATCTACTCGGTCGGCTCGGAGGATTTTGATATCTTCTCGGATTAAGAAGTCCCAACGAGTAAGCATGCCGGTTGAAATCCTCCGGGGTATTTTTTGGAGGAGTGCCATTGGATGCCGCTTGTAATACTATTTTTGCTTTCTTTTCAAAAAAGCTACGGTGGGTGGGACCAATGAGAGGTTGCCCTTTTGCACCAACGCTCTCCACATACCCACGACCTAGAAACCACCTTCCACGTACTTTTGCAGCGAGAAGATCGAGCTTGTACCTTAATTCCCAATTATTTATGCCGGACGTAAAGTGCTCTAGCATGGTAGAGGCTCATTACTTATTTCCGACTCGACCAGTTGGATATTCACAAAAGGTACAATAGCTTTTGGCATGATAGCTACGCTAAGTTTTCGACATCTCTCTTGTATTCGTGATTCATCAAAACGGCCAGTCACCAGGATAGATTCTGATGCGATACCAGAAGACTCGATAAGATCCAGACCACTCTCATCTTCGCCGAGCAACTCATAATCCACCAAGAATATGTTTTTTTGATTTTGTCCGGCCCTTTTTCTTATCCAAGCTTTCATTTCTTTGGTCGAGGAAAAATGATGAATTTTAAGCTGTCTTTGGGGAATACTTTCGGCAAAGCGGCTATCCCAAACCTTATGAATCGTAGTGTCGTCGTCTAAGATGACTATGTTTTGATTCTCCAAGAGCTTGAGACTGGAAGCAAACCATTCGGGGGGAGGAACGATTGGTAAGTGAAGAGTAAGGGTTGTTCCTTCCCCAACCGTCGATTTAATTTCAATGTTTCCATTCCAGGAAGCAATTGCACGAAACGCGTGATATAGGCCAAGGCCATTTCCGGTTGGTTTTCCGTGGGTAACTCCCTTTTCGCCTATCTTTTGCAATATTTCAGGTGGAATTCCACGTCCGGTGTCACTGATACTAATCGCAGTTTTGTCGTTATTTCTTTCCAGAGCAACAACAATTCGACCGTTGGAGGTAATGGCGTCAAAGGAATTATTAATGATGTTAGAGAGAACCCGCTTAAACTCCACAGGTTCTAATTCACAAAAAAGGTCCCAGGAATCATCGGCAAATTCCGTTACCATGTTTGCCTTTGACGTTTGGCTAAATTGCATTCTCTTTTCATTTACCACAGTCAACAAAATGCTTGGCAAAAGTTCAATAGTTCGAGTCCTTGCCGCCACAGCAGTCTCGCGATGCTTTTCAAGCAAAGAATTGGCTATATCGCGTATGCGATTGATACTGCCTCTGATCAGGAAGCGGGTATCTTCGGGCAGCCGAGGCAAGGTTTTCATTGCCATGTCCAAGGCGGTCAAAGGAGAACGGATGTCGTGCGCCAGCTTTGTAGCCATTTCGCTGAGCTTTTGGTTCGTCTCAACCCTGAGCAACTGAGAATAAAGAGCTCGATTTCTTTCCAAAACAGCATTATATCCACGAACCACTCTCTGAACCTCTAATGAAGTACCTGCCGCGCATTCTGGTACTTCCGCCAGGTCGGATGGCTCCTTTCTGCTTAAACCATCTTGAAGCCTGTTAGCCACTTCAGCGAGAGGTTTTAGCAACTGAATGGCCATACTTCTTAAGGCCACGAACAAGATACCGAAGAACAGAAGCACAAGAAAACCGACCCCGACGTCTAAGAAGAAGTCTTCTCTGGCCTGTTTGGTATCATCAAAGGTTACCAGGACGTGAACATCATTGCCTCCCGGGCCGCTTGCCTTGAGAACGTATTTATACTGGTACAAATGGGAAAGGAAACCAAGTCTTGCTCTAAATATGTGCACCGCACTTGCATCCGATTCGACAGAAAGTTTTTCAAAATTCAAATTTTTTCTTGTAGCACCGAAATCCTGTAAATTGTTTCCATTTTCATCAAAAGCCTCATCAACAAGTACCTGCCCATCGGCTCCTACAATTCGGCTCGAGACAATCCCAGCTGGATAGCTAAAACTATGCGCTAAACGCAAAACCTCACTCAAGTCTGACACTCTCAGATTCAGTTCGACAAGAGCGATGTAGGAAACGAGCGATGCAGCCCGAGCTTGAATTCGTTGTTGTCTGGGAACAGTTTGAAGAACGAAATAGGAAATGCAGGCACCCACGACGAACAATAGTATGAAGGTGCCAGCCAGTATTTCTTGAATGCGTCTTCCAATGTAGGATGGTCGCGATGCACCTTCATAAGCAGCAAACCACAGCAGTATTCCTGAGATCACCATGCACAGCAGATAAAGCAGTCCCAGTGTTTGGATATCAAAAAAATACAATAACCAGGCCAGTGAAAGAGCACCCATCCCCAAGCCAGCCCAGCGAATTGTATTAAAGTAATAAGCCCCATCGCGCTGCGAATCACCTAAGGTTTGTACTTCAGCCAAAACGATAGTCCTGGTCGTCACCATTGCGATTCCGGCTGCTAGGCTTGCAAGACCAAGCCAAATAATGAAACCCGCGCTCCCTTCAGCCTGGAAACATAACCCAAGACCAATCGCATTTATGACCGTGGTAACTAAGCAAATTGTTGCGTAACGGGCTCTACCTGTTTGAGAAGTGTTTGAAAAATACACGGCTAATTTCGCGCCCAGCGCTATCAAAATGCCGGATACGGATATTGCCAAACCAAATACCGCCGCACTCATTTTAATAACCTGATAGCCCAAGATTGGCAGAATGCTTTGGAAACCCGCATCTGAAAGTGAACGGACACCATGTCCCAGCAAACCGATAGGCCGGAAACCAGTACCTTTATAATTTTTACCTAAATATGGCCGGCTAAGAACTCCGCGTGACCGGGTCTGCAGGAAAGCTGCAATTCCTAAAATCAGTACATCACACCAGATAACTTGCGCGGGACCAATCAAGGTAGTGAGAACGCCGCCGGCAAAAACCCCAACAGCCATCGTTCCAAATTCAATAATGCCAAACTGGCTGTTTATTCGGTGTGCTTTTGCGATTCCCAATCGGCTTAGTTTGGAGGAGATTACATCGCGCCACACCTGAAATACAACCAACGCACCGAGCTTAATCGCAGTTAACGCAAGAAAGACTTCCTTTTTCCCCAAGTAAATAAATAGCTCTTGCAGACCCGTTACCGCCACAGTAGCAAATAGGATGAACGTGAAGGCGTATCGATTTTCAATGAGCCATTTCTTTCCAAACAATGCGCTTGCAACTGCTCTAACAAGCGCCAAGGCTCCCACATAAACTGGTGCCAACATGCCAGCATGGCCAGAGCCTTCCAGCAAGATTTTGAAAATGCAGGCGTAGCTTACCCACTGGGCTAGTTGTATTAGCCCGTAGCACCAAAGCCCTACTCTCAATTTACCAACCTGGCCGATTGTTTCTTGCCTCTTCACGCCGCTATCCTTTCAAGCCTGCCAGCCGAGTACCGTACATCGGATTAAGGAAAGGGCCTAGAATATTTACAATAGGAACTGTCCACCCCTTCTTTCTAAGTGATCTCTGACTGATGATATGGCCAAGCGTGATGGTGTAAGCATTCTCAACTAACAGACGATCAGCTTTTTTGTAGATCTCGCCTCGAACCACCCGATCGGATGACTTTAATGCACTATCAAGAACGGCATCATATTCTTTATCAGACGGGGAAAGCCCAGAACCGGAGCCAGATCTCCACATCTCCATAAATTGATAGGTATCGATGGAAGAAATCGCAGGGGCAAATAAAATAACACCGGCCTTATTTTGCTGAATGGCCTGCACAAGTTCGGGCAAGGAATGATAAGCGAAAAGACACTTGAATCCTTGCTCCCTGAAATCGCTTTCGATCAGTTCTGCAATTTTTCGAGATAGTGGCTCTTTAAGAGCAACGTGCACGACTATCTTTGGGACCAAGCTCACATCGGCATAACCAGCTTCGCGTAGGTACTGACGGACAATGTTACGATCATGCTGGAAAATAGGCATTGCCGGATCAAATCCAATGGCCCCCCAGGGAACAACGCCGGTGCCTGGAACTATGCCCTGAGATGAATACTCGGTCTTTAGACGGTCGAATCGGATGGACGCTCGCAGTGCTTTGCGAATACCAGCCCGTTCGAACGGCTCCACTCCTGTACGAAAGGTAAGCAGCATTGAAGAAGCAGTATTGAACCGTACTTCCTCATAGGCGGAAGGGTAAGTGGCTGGCGGAGGGAGAGGGAAAATATCATCGATACTACCGTCCTTTAATCTGGCGTAGATTTTCTCCTGAGGTTCAGTCAGTCCTACAATACCGTCCAAGTCCGATTTTCCCAGGAAATATCTGTCGTTTCTTTTTAAACTCACTTCATCGTTGTTAATATGCTCAAGGATAAAAGCCCCGGTTCCTACCGGCCGCTTAAAAAACTCTTCTTCTTTTCGCCCATGAAAGCTATTGGGGAGAATCATGAACTGCGGGGAAGCAAGATATGAGATGAAGGGAGGAAAGTGCTCATGTAGCTGTATCGACAGTTCAAAGTCGCCCGTTTCCTGAATTCCAAATTTTTCACCGTCCCTGCAGCCTTTTATTAACGGCAGTACTTTTGCGTTTCCAGAATTATGTCGACACATTCGTTGAATGGAAAACAGGATGTCTGCCGCCTTGAGTTGTAGTCCATCGTGAAAGAATACGTCCTTCCGAATTTGAATCCTAAAGCTCTTGGTACTCGAATTATACGTGTAAGACTCCGCCAGATGGGGTACTGGAGTCGTTCCATCCTTAAGGTGAAATAAGGGGTCGTATATTTGAAGAGCTACAAATTGGCTGTAGCGTTCTACGGTTTTGAGTGGATCCAACGTGATGACCCGGTCTGGAAGATATCGACGATACACGGCGGCATTCAAACTGGCCGACACCAGAAGAAAAAACCCAGCAGCTAAGACAAATTTACTCAACATGATGACTGACGGTGCTTCAGTGCGACCAAGCGCGACGCATTTGCGCTCCGATCGCACCAAAGCCATTTCGATCAGGACCTATGAGGTCTAGAATGATTGTCGAATAACCGTTCTTTTCCTTACAATTATCTTTTTCATTTTACTCCTCCCTTTCAAGCAGTTTGGGCAACGACTTCGCTACCCTCAATAGAGATACTTTCTCCTTCCGACGTCATGACAAATTCGTTTAATAACTCCGGATAAAACTGTAACTGAGCCTTCTCATCCATATTGATTCGCGCCAATATTCTCGCTGAATTTCCTGCGTAACTAATAGACGGGGTGCCGGGAATACCCCACTCAACGGTCTCTTTTGAGCCTGTTGACAACAGTGCTATCGCTCCCTCGAAGACAAGGAAATTGCAGATGTCTTGGTTCCTGCTCCAGCTGTCTAAGGCGAGTTTCAAGAAACTAGCTAAGCGCTTTTCACTAGCTTGGCCACCGTGTATTTCCTGTAACTCGTCTTTCTTTTCCCTCAGCCAAACACTGAAACTTTCCCTCGTTACCGAACTATCCAATATCGTTCTTATTGCTGTTGGGAAAAAGGATGCCCACACCCTAAAACACTCGGATACAACTTCAATGGGAAGATTCCAAAAACGCTTCTGGTTCAATATAAATACCAGAAGCG
>JACQOU010000372.1 GCA_016207775.1 Deltaproteobacteria bacterium | reverse complement strand
GATTTGCTGTCGCAATAAACATGACGTGGGAAAGATTAAACGGCAGATTCACATAATGATCTCGGAAGCTCCAATTCTGCTCCGGATCGAGCACTTCTAACAAAGCCGAAGCCGGATCGCCCCGGAAATCAGAACCCAGCTTATCAATCTCATCGAGCATAAAGATGGGGTTTGTCGAACCAGCCTGCTTGAGACCCTGGATAACTCTGCCGGGCATTGCTCCCACATAGGTTCTGCGATGTCCGCGGACATCAGCTTCATCACGTATTCCACCGAGAGAAATTCTCACAAATTTTCTACCCATTGCACGGGCAATTGATTTTCCAAGACTGGTTTTACCAACGCCTGGAGGACCGACAAAGCAAAGAATCGGCCCCTTCATCTTCTTCTTCAATTTCCGAACTGCTAAGAATTCAAGAATTCTTTCTTTCACCTTTTTGAGATTGTAATGATCCTCATCCAGGACACGCTGTGCCTCATTGAGATCCAGATTATCTTCCGAAAATCGATTCCATGGAATATCGATCAGCCAGTCAAGGTAGGTTCTGACAATAGTCGCTTCACTGGCATCCTGGTGCATGCGTTCCAGCCTGCCCACTTGCTTGAGGGCTTCCTCATTCACCTCTTCCGGCATCTTTGCGGCCTCAATTTTTGCCCGAAGCTCGCCAATTTCTTCTGTCTTGGACTCGGTATCCCCAAGCTCAGTCTTGATCGCTCGGATTTGTTCCCTCAGGAAATACTCTCGTTGGCTTTTGGTCATCTCATCTCTGGCTTGAGAACGGATACGTGCCTGCATGGCAAGTATCTCAAGCTCTTTCACCAGAATCTCGTTTACTTTCTTTAACCTGTCCTGAGGATCAAAAAGTTCCAAAATTTCCTGCGCCTCATTCACCTTGAGGCCAAGGTTGGACGCTACAAGGTCAGCCAACCTTCCTGCATCATTAATATCGTCGACAACCATGAGAATATCTGGAGAAAGCATCCGCCCCAACGATATGACTTTTTCGAGCTGCTCTTTCACCGTACGCATAAGCGCTTCCACTTCCACATTTTCACGTGTAAGCGCTTTTTCCTTAATCTGTTTTATCTTTGCCACAAAGAAAGGTTTTTCCTGAACATAGTCAAGAACACTACCTTTCATGAGTCCTTGCACCAGAATCTTAACCCGCCCATCCGGCAACTTTCTCATCCGCATGATCATTGCGACGGTGCCGACACTATAAATGGTATCGGGGTTAGGATTTTCGTCCGTGATTTCCTTTTGAGCAGCAAGGAAGATCAATCGGTCCTTGGCTAAGGCCTCATTAACCGCTCGGATGGATGGCTCCCGGCCCACAAAAAGCGGCAAAATCATATACGGGTACACAACCACGTCGCGGATAGGAAGTAGCGGCAGCTCATCAGGAATGATAAGCTCCTCACTGTCGGAGAGTTCATTTGGCATATTATTTCCCCGGCGCTTGGAATACTGATCAGTGCATGTATCCTTCAACTAATTTTTCGGAATTACGAAAAAATGCCTTGAGCAGTAGTTAATCTTTTTAATGGCCAGGAGCATAAAAACGCCTATTGAAGGGAAATTATACAGTGAGTTACGCGGGTAATGGCGCACATCTTCATGCCCAATTATCCTGCATATGTAAGTGTGTCGTTGCGAGCGTAGCGAAGCAGTCTCGTCGAGATTGCTTCGCCCTTCGGGCTCGCAATGACGCAAGTCCCGTGATGTGCATATGCAGGATTGCTAATTTTGGTTAGGGTGGCCGTCCGCCTCTTCATCAGAAGATTCCAGGTAGATGAACTTACCATCACCCATCACGACCAAGTTAGGAAGTGATGTGTTCTTCCGGCCAGCTCCGACCTTTGTTTTTCCAATACCCCATAAACGGAATAGTCTCTCCAGAGTGGCATGTCTGAGATTATAAACATCCTGTCTATCTTTAAGACCAAGCGTTTTTCTAATTGCATCGTCGCCTCTCATTTCGACCAATGCGAGGTGCAAATATCTTAGTTGCTGCTCACGAACCGGCTTGTGGCCACCCGCCTCACTCAAAAAATGATTACGGATTAATTTCCAGTCTTTTTCTATGGTATGAGGGGTGACAACCAAAACGCTGGGAACAATACCCGTCTGTTTGGATACGGAAAGTTCCGCGTGAAATAGATGGTATTTGACATCCTTCGGAGACATTCCAAGTTCTTGCGCAATTTCTCGAATGGTCTTTCCG
This sequence comes from Deltaproteobacteria bacterium, assembly GCA_016207775.1. Taxonomy (GTDB): domain Bacteria; phylum Bdellovibrionota; class FAC87; order UBA2466; family UBA2466; genus JACQOU01. Next base: position 9,198 of record JACQOU010000372.1, on the reverse strand, counting down.
TTGTGTGCTTTTACAAGAACATTCTTTTGATCTTGGGTCAGGATATCAAGAACGTCTGAGGGAAGGTCGTAGACTCTAATTTTATCAACTGATGACGCTTCCTCCTCCGATTTTCGTTCGCCGTCCTTAACCAAGTCGGCATCCAGAAAGTAGTTATTATGCCTTACTTTGCGCCGTACCGAATCAATACGTCTGCGATTCGCCACCCTGTAAATGAGACGCATCGGATCCCTGTCCCCCATCTCAGCCACAATCTTGGCAATACCTGTTTCAAGAAGAGAGAGCAGCGTGTCCTGAATCAAATCCTCCCGATCCTGGAAGATATCTATTCCATAATGTCGAAAATATCGATCAAACGGCGGCGTGACCCGCGCCAAAAATTCTGGCCACCCTTCTCCTGTGGTGTGAATCTGCCTCAGAATTTGCCTTAGCTCCGCACCCTGTTGCGGTTGCGCCTCAATAACCGCAGCACCCTCTTCGGCTACAGCCACCGCACATCCACCATGGGCGAGGCAGACCGAAGACAGCGATATCACTGCCAATAAAGTCAATTTAAGTTTCAAATTCCCCCCCTGGGTACACATTTTATTCGCCGGGCCCCGCCAAAAACAAAATTGTTACAGACCCTGAAGCTCTGCGCCAAGACCCAATCACAATAGGGGAAAAAAACCAAATCCTTCGGAGTTTATCGAGGTACAAAAGCGAAAAGCCAAGATGGCTGGATAAAGATAATGCCGATGCATAAGCTCGCGTTATACACTTAGACAATGCAAGATCTTCTCAAGGTAGCCTTTCGAAATGTTGGAAGAAATCGTCGCCGCAGTTTCATAACTATAGTGACTGTCTTTATTGGATGTGTGGTTGTTTCCGGTACCCGCGGCCTTCTTAATGGACTGCAAGACGAAATACGAAGCTCACTGACCCGCAAAATGCATGGCGATATCCAAATCCACAAGAAGGGGTATCAGGATTCGATTGAATCCAATCCTTACAAAATTTTGGTTCCGTATGAAGAAACAATCCTGAACAAAATACGGTCTGTGCCCTCCGTAGAGGAGATTGCCCCCCGGCTTCGAATATTTGGAATGTTGAATCATCAGAAAAGCCAGACGACTACGCCCGTAATGGTCGTAGGAATCGACTCAAACACAGAGCTCACTGTCTGCCCGCGAATCAAACAGGTGGTTCGAAAAGGCCAAATGCTGGACTCTTCAAAGGAACACTTTGATAAGAACCCCGAAGACGAATCGTTAGACGAAGCCAAGGGCTTGGAAGGTCCTGCTCCTCTCACGTCGGTCAAATCCCAAAACCACCACCAAATAGTCATTACACCCAGCCTTCAAAGAGGGATGGGTGCAGAGATCGGTGATGAAATGGTTCTGCTGATTGCGGATAAAAATAACATGCAACAGGCCATCATTGCCCACCTCGTTGGCATCATGGATTACGCAATGATTGGCGCCGCCAGCAAAATGGCTTGGATGGATTTCACCACTTTACAGAAGACAGCCGGTATCCCGAAGCAGGCTTCCGAGTTAGTGTTAAGTATAAAGGCGGGGACTCTTGCGGATGAAGAGAAACAAAAAGTGGAGCAAGTGATCTCAAGCGACCTGATTGCAGAAACATGGCTTGAAATTGGTGGCCTTTTTAGAGACGTAATGGCTTTGCAAAATATGGTGTTTTCCATTGTCCTTTTTATTGTCTTTTCCATTGTTATTTCAGCGATCGTCAATACCTCCTTAATGACCGTGATGGAGCGCACACGGGAAATAGGAACGTTAATGGCTCTCGGTTATCGTCGGGTCCATATTTTAACTCTTTTCTTGACGGAATTTGCCATTATCGGATTTGCGGGCGGCGTATCCGGACTCGTGGTGGGGAGCTCGCTGATTGCATGGCTTCACCAAAAAGGAGTTCCTTTTACAGTTCCTGGGCAGGCATTTTCAACTGTACTTTATCCGCGGGTACATTTGGCTTTCTTATTTCTTGTTTTGTGTCTCGCTGTACTGGCAGCACTGGTGGCAGGCATCATCCCGGCCTACCGGGCTAGCCGAATGCGCCCCGTGCAAGCACTGAGTGCCGCCAGCCTGATAGCTTTTCTGCTGCTATCGGTAAATTCATTCGCAAAATCCCCACAAGAGATCACCAAAGAAGTGGAAAGCAAGCTTGCCCCCAATAATTTTAAGGCCACTTACCTGTTTACCAATCACAGGACAGACGGCACAACCACTGAGTACCGAGTAACTTTTCAGTCAAAAGATATTGATCATGTTCATGGTTATTTTGTGAAACCCGATCGGGAAAAGGGGCGGGAGATCCTTCGAGTGGATGACCAGCTTTGGACTTATCTGCCTGGTGTGGGGCGTGCCGTTCGTCTGGCAGATCGTGATAGCTTCGCTGGAGGGGATTTTTCGAATGCAGATGTTCTTCGCGTGGATTGGTCCTCGCAATATTCGTCAAAAATGCTTAAGGAAACAACAAATCAATGGATTATGGAGTTAGTTGCAAAAGGTCCAAATGCATCCTACGCGAAATTGCGCTTATGGGTTGATAAAAATACGGTACAGCCGGTCCAACAGCATTTTTATGACTCGGGGGGAACGCTTCTAAAGCGATGCCTGTACGGGCAGGTCCGCAAGTTTGGCTCTTTGGAAAGGCCATCCGCCCTCCGCATGGAAAATGTAATTACCAAGCAAGCATCCGAGCTTAAAATCGTCGAGATGAATTTCCCAGGTCAGCTTCCGGCCAACCGTTTTATGGTGACTAGTTTGGGAAAGTAGATGCGATGAAAACACTCTTCATCATTGTTTTTTGCAAAATACTGTTTGCTTCAGAAATCGATTCTTTGGAAGAGGCCAAAGGCCTTGAGTCTATGAGTGAGCCGCCCAAAGCGAGTCAAGGTGCCGAACGTTTTCGCTATCGAAGCTATCTGCTTCTTGAATTGCCGGCTAGAAAAGTTCGCGCCACACAAACCAGTGAACTCAATTTTCCATATGCCGAAGCTAGCTTTTCTGGAACTTACGAGTTCGGCTCCCGCACACAGGCTTTTGCTGATTTTATTGGTAACTATACTCAGAGCCTAAGAGAGTTCGGGTTTCTGCTCAATCAAGTCGGAACAAGGTACCAAGCTGCGGATAGCTGGAGTTTTGTATTAGGAAAGGAGCGCAATCGCCGATCTCCCGGCCTCATTATTTCCCCCAGTGATTTTATTCATTCCACTCAAAATCTGCCCGGTTTTCGGGAAGATCGTTTGGGAGTTTGGCTTGCAAGGATTAGCCACCAGACGGCAAAGGATGCCATTGAGCTGCTCTATCTTCCTTTTCCGCAAAATGATTCTTACGGTTTTCCAACAGGGCGCGCGATTAGCTATAATTTTGTCGGTCGCTATTTTCGACAGCTAGGTCTTTTGGATATTGCGGCGAATGTTGGTTATTTTAACTCTTGGAAGGCAGGCGCAAGCATCCAAGCTTTGATTAGAAATAGGTGGAAGTTTTATTTTGATTTTGGGTTTGAGGAGCAACGAGCGGGCATTGTGAACAAAAACAGTGTCTGGAGTGTCCTGACAGGAGCTGGATACGAAGGAAGCGATAAAATAATCCCCCGTTTAGAGTTTTATCGAAATGGAGGAGCGCTGGGGCTCACGGATATCGCGCTCCTGACCCCGGCTGCCTTTACTTCGACAGTTCAACCTTTTGTCCGTGAACTGTATGTAATTGCCAGCGTCAGTCTTGTGGATGTACTGCGGGACTTTAACTTTACGCCAACTATCATTAAGAGCCTTGATGACAATGCCCTTGCCCTTGTTCTACGAGCAGAAAGGTACTTGGGCTCCAACCACACACTCGGGACAAGCGCCATTTACCTGAATGCTCACGATACAAATCAATACCGGTTTGCAGCACTCGATTGGCAGGTCACGGTGGATTGGAAATGGAGCTTTTGAATGATCCAATTAAAAGACATAACGAAAATGTATCAGACTGGTAAGACAACAGTACGCGCACTCAATCAAGTAAGTTTGACAGTGAATAAAGGAGACGTACTCGTCATCCGAGGTCCATCCGGTTCGGGGAAGTCTACATTACTAAACATGCTGGGCCTGCTCGATGAACCCTCTTCCGGTGAAGTCTGGCTCAGGGGAGAGAAAGTAAGCTACCGAGATTTCGATGCGCTGGCATCGATTCGCTCCAAAATTTTGTCGTTTATCTTCCAATCATTCAACCTGAACCCGGTTCTTACTCTTGAGGAAAACGTAATGGTTCCTCTCATGATCCGAAGCGATATTTCTCGAAGTGAAAAACAGCGACGCGTATTGGATTGGGTGGAAAAAGTTGGGTTGGCAGCTCATCGCCATCATCGCCCGGAAGAACTTTCAGGTGGCCAGCGCCAAAGAGTGGCCATCGCACGAGCCATGGTCAGCCAACCAGAGGTTGTGATTGCAGATGAACCCACCGCAAACCTTGATTCAGAAACCACCCGTAACCTTCTTGGATTTATGAAAGAGCTAAATGCAGAGCGGGACACTGCGTTTGTTTTTGCCACCCATGATCCGATACTCGAAAATTATGCCAAGAAAGTTCTTATCCTTCGCGACGGAAAAGTGGAGTGATCGTTAACAGGCTGCACCGAAAAAGAGTTACCCAGAATTTTCTTGCTGACACCCCCAGTAAGCGGTGGAATAAAGTCGAGGGGGCATTCCATGCAATTCATCACGGCGGTTCTTATTGCGTGTACAATTATTTTTTGCAAGAGCGTATTTGCTCACAGCCAGGAGCTCGTTATCCCTCCCAGCGGATTCATCTATTGTGGTAAAACGGGACGCGTTGAACACTTGGAAGAAGTGGCCCGCCTTGCCCATCCGGGAGCAGTTATCATCATTAGCGAAATACATGATAATGTTCAGCACCACGAACACCAGGTGTCATTGCTTGAAACGGTGGCACGGCTTGCGCCCGAGCAATCATTGAACGTGGGGATGGAGTTTATCCCGTTCACCAGGCAAGCAGCTGTTGATAATTTTTTGCTTGGGAAAATAGACGAAAAAACATTTAAGGAGGAAGTCACCTGGAAAGGCAACTTTGATTTCTATCGGACTCAGATTCTTTTTCCGGCCAGCCATCAGGGTAAAACGATCGCCCTTAATGCGCCCAGCGAACTCACCAGCAAAATATCCCGCATGGGGCTCGCCTCGCTAACAACCGACGAAAAGGTTCTGCTCCCCCCTCACTTCGAACTGGGAAATAAAGCCTATTTTGAAAGATTCAAGCAAGTGATGGAAAGTTCACACCCACTTCCTGAAGAAAAGCTTCAGCATTACTTTGAGGCGCAGAGCGTTTGGGACGATACCATGGCTTGGACTGCGGCCCAGTACATGAGGGGTTTCCCCAATGCCGTCCTTATTATCATAGTCGGCGATTTTCACGTGCAGTACGGAGGTGGCCTTCCGGATCGACTAATAGCACGGGGAGTGCAACAGCTGATGACGATTTCGCAAGTCGACGTTACCGGCTTATCGCAGTCAGAAATCGATGCGTTGGTTCTCCCCGATGCCCATTGGGGCCAGCGCGCCGATTTCGTTTGGACTTCTGATTAGGAGCAACTATTTTGCTGTTTCAGCACGTATTGCGAGGCTGACGCCGATACAAAGGAATAGCAGAGCAAGGCTTTCATATTTGCTGACAAAACGACTCTCGTAAATGCATTCATATACTATTGCAAAGACGGTTTCGGAGACAATGAGCTGGCCGAGCAGCGGGGTGGACAGCCTTCGGCTAGCTTCATTCCAAAACCACAGTGCAATCCAAGAAGAGCCGACGCCAACAATAGCAGTCCAAAACAAAAAATGCGTATTCCACATTACCCCTAAGGACATGGGCGATAAGAAAGCGGCGCGGACTGCCAGATATAAAACGAGCGTTAACATACTTCCAATACCGAGGAGGCTCGACCAAATTTTTGCATCAACGTCAGGTCTTTGTTTTAAAAACCGTGTGTTGAACAAGGCGAAGAAAAGCCAACAAACATGGGCCGTCACCGCCAGAGTGACTCCCAAGACATACTCGGGACTGGGTGTGCCCGAGAGCGCTTGCCCAAACTCTTTCCACTTTACGACGATAGTGCCCAGAGTGATCAAAAATAAGGGGAGTAACAACTTTCTTATCTTATTAAAAGAGCCGGCCCCAATGAGAGCAATAGTGACAGGAAGGGCTCCAACAATGACTGAGGCGAGAGCCACGCCTGATGCTCGTATGGCCTCAATCAGGAGGATGTAATAGAGCGAGTTACCAAGAATCGTTAATAATAGCGCTTTTAAAAGGATGCTGCTTACCCAATGCCGCTTTGCTTGGTTCCAGTAAACCAACAACATGCCTGCAGAAAAAATTGCGTAGAAACCGAACCGTCCCAGGGCAACCAACTCGGCACTAACACCCGAAAGTACTCTGGGAGCAATAAACGCAAATCCCCACAGCGCCCCAGTACCGAGACCAAAAATAATGCCGGCTAGCATAGATGTAACATAACCAGTTGAGTCAACTCATGCGCAAGAAGAATATTTTCTGCGTATCCGTCTATTTATCCTTACTGACCAGCAGAAAGTTCACCTCATTGCAGCAATAACAGTTCTCTCCGGAGCGGGCTTGAATATCGTACGTACTATTTGATAATTGACGTACGTTCGTAAACTTGCTATAGTACAAATATGAAGCTAACTGTTTCCAAGCTGCGCGAAAACATTTATCAGATACTGGACTCGGTACTGAAAACCGGACGCCCTATCGAAATTGAGAGAAAGGGAAAGCGACTCCGCATCTCAGCCGTGGAGCCGTTGAGAAAGCTGGAGCGACTTGAAAAACGCGACATTATGGCCACAGATCCCGAATCTCTTGTACACCTGGATTGGTCCTCGCACTGGAAGCCTAAACTGAAATGATCTATTTGGACACGCACGTTATTATCTGGCTATATGCCGGTAGAGGCGACCTTATCCCCCTCAAGACGGCTCAGATGATTGAATCAGAAGACCTTGTTATCTCGCCCATCTGTGAATTGGAGGTGCAATATCTGTTTGAAATTGGCAAAATTAAAGAAGAGGCAAGAAGGATTACATCGGACTTAGCGGTTCGAATCGGACTGAGTGTCTGCACGCTCCCGTTTGAAAATGTCATCTCTCTGTCACTCAAAGAATCCTGGACGCGGGATCCATTCGACAGGCTGATCACTTCCCACGCACGACTACAAAACGCTCCACTACTGACAAAGGACAGGTCCATTCAAAAGCACTACGAAAAAGCCTCGTGGGAATGAGAACTACCGGCTGGAAACCACCTGTTCCCTGATCGCTTCGGAAAGTACAGAGTAGCCCATTTCATTGTAGTGGCTCGGTAGGCCGTAAGGAAAAATCTTGAACGGGTTAGTCTGTTGAGAGAAAAGCGCATGGGCATCTATCGCTTTAATTCCCACTTCATTGGCTAACCCCAGAATGGAATTCCGCTCGCCGCGATTTAGATTGTAGTCCTCGAGCTCCCCATAATGGGGTAGATACACAAATATCAAAGATCCTCTCCAGCTTTCTACCGTTCTTTTCATCTCAACCAAAACCTGCTTCAACGACCTCAGGAATACTTCTGGAGCAAGGGAATCCCCGCGATGATCAAGACCAACCGATTCCCTCAAGTGCGAAAGGGATGCAAGCCTGCGCCATTCACTGCCCGATGTAAGCCAGGGCTTATTCGCTTCAACCCGATTTGCTCTTGCCCGCTGTTCCTCAGCATGCTCAATCTCTGTTAAAAAACTATTGACGATTGACTGCTTGTGTCTGAGGCCCTGAGAAAAAGTTGGCATCAGATAATGGGCCAGGATGGGATAGGACAACTCACGATAACTGGCCTCGAAATCATTCCCACTATAGTAAAACATCACAACCACCTTTGGCTTTAGCGGCAAACCGTATTCTTTCAAGGTGGCAAGGTAAAGAAGGGGTCCAGCATCCGCATAACCTAAGTTAATTGTCTTGGGATAAAAGGCCCTCAAATAGGCGGCGATGGTCTTTTCCGGAGGCACACAAACACCCATTGCAAAAGAATCGCCAATCACCGCAATGTCGAACGGACCGGCGGCTGAATGAATTCCCCTTGGGTTATTAAAACCATGTTCGTCACTTTCAAAAAATATGTATTGACCGGATTCGTTGCAAAGAATGGTCCTTACGCTAGAGAGTCCTGCCAACGGCATCACTTTCGCATCAGCGACCAAAGGCTGATTTCTCATCCGTAGGATGGTTCCTGGAGTAACGAGGGGCACGATTTGCTGGCCTTTATTACGTAAATCATCGAGCAACTCCAGCGGTGTCCTGGTATCAATTATTTGTCCTGCTTTTTTGGCCGCAGCAAGGAGACGTTGCTTGTCCTTGGGTAGCTGTGTCCCTGCTCTCCATTTAATGATCAGTAAGCTTAGGTCCAGGGCATAACCAATAGCCATGAAACCAATCAATCCACAAGCAAGCCAAATACGTATTCGTTGCTTTGTCGCAAAGCTGAGCAATAGAGCAGTTGCTCCTAGAAGGGGAAAGACAACGTAAACAATCCAATGTCGAGCGCCAACACTTCCTGCCTCACCCAGGCTCCCAACCTTTCTGACGACCAACGTTATAAACAGCAAGATGAAAAGTCCCAATATGAAGTCAGTAAGGTAAGTGGTTTTTCGCCCCATGTTCATCAGGTAATCATTATCCTGGATTTTGCATTTGGAAGCTACTGCTCCCCGGGTCTAGGGATTAGGCAGGAGGGGCCCATGCGAAACGGGGACTGGAGTAATCAGGCGTAAACTTTCTCGTCTCGCTCCTGAGCCTCTTTGCACTGTATACATAAATTTGCAACAGGCCGGGCCATCAGGCGCTTCATCTCGATGGGCTCTTCACACAAATCACAAACTCCGAATTGACCACTTTCAATCTTTGCCAAAGCGACCTCAATCTTGTGCAGCAACAGCCTCTCGCGGTCCCTCAAACGCAAACTCATACTTTGATTGAGTTCCGATGACGCCAGATCGACTTCATCCGCTAAATCATCTGTGCTTAGCGTCAAATCTTCAGTCTTACTCTTTTGGGAATTATCAAGTATCCGAGCCTTTTCCTCTTTCAGTCTGGATATAAAATACTGCAGGTCCTTCTTTTTCATAGATCAATGCTCCTTTCTGCAG
>JACQOU010000002.1 GCA_016207775.1 Deltaproteobacteria bacterium | reverse complement strand
TGCTCAGCCATAAAGCGACTTAGGTTTTTCCCACGTTGTTGTGGTCCCCCTCTGCGTTTAGCTTCTTGTATTTTCTCCTGTGCCTTTTGCTTTTCTTCGCCGGTATACCAGGCTTGCACCCATTTCTTTTGGTCGGGCGTCAGCTGTTTCATGAAGGCGTCCTTTTTGGTATCCGCAGCCATTTCTTCGTCCGTAGCGGCAAAACTTCGCATGTCCTGATAAGCTTCTTGCTGGAGCTTTTCATCCGCAGTCATGTCGGATTTCTTCTTAGAAAGAGCCTTCGGTAGCACATCCCCATTCCCACTCATCCACTCACTGAGCTTTTTGCCTCGCTCGGCAGCACTTCGCTGTACGGCATAGCCTCTTAATATGTCTGAAACAGGCAACGGCGGTGATGTTCGTTCCCCAACTCTCCCAGCTGTGGAAGCGGCTGCACTTTTTGTAAAATACGGAATATGATGCCGACGAATGAAGCTTCTTAGCCCGCTTTCGCTGACCCCCATTTGCTGGGCAAGCCAGCCGATAGGTTCATAAAAGTTTGCTGCCAGAAACGAAATGGCATTTTCCTCAACCAGCTTGCCATCTTTCTTGAGATACCGAGTATGGGTCGGATCGGATGGGTCAAGTACGTCAGGCGCTTGCATCCGGTGCTTTGCTGCAAGATTTAGAAGTAGTATCCGTGCCGATACGGATGCTTCTGTTCGATAGTCCTGTGAGTCTGCCGGAATGTCTCCAGCCAGCCGATTCAGTTCGCGGGCGATGTTACTCGCATTTTGTCCTTCATAGTGAAGAACCCTTAAGATGAGTTCTTCGGGCACTTGCCTTCCACGAAAATGAAGCACCCTGTCCCATTTGACCCCACGGTTTCTGTCGCGCTCATAATGCAAGATAAACTCCAGCGCTTGTCTGCCAACACGCAATTGATCTGCAATACTCTGGGGACTTTCGCCTTGGTCATAGAGGTCCCTGGCTCTTTGGAGAAGGCCACCTTGTGAAAATTCATCTTCAATGGAAATTCCAAGCTCTAAAAGCTCCTGATAAACCCTCTGTTCACTCACGGCTCTTTGTCTTGCCATCTCAGGAACACTGAGATGGGTAACATTAAGCAAGTAATACGCATAATCGGTTAGATTGGGATGGAGGCGGGGATCAGAATCCCCAAGCGCATGATCGCGTCTTAGCTTTTGTAACCGGGCAAGTACTTCTGCCGGGTTTTGATCGGCAAGTCTTAAGTCCACGCGAAAATATTGTGAAACATAGTAGTCAATGATCGTTTGAAGCTCTTGTGCTGTCATTCCCAGCTTTCTTGCCAATTCCTCCATGGGCCTTTGTTCGGGATCAGTGACAAGAATGTTTAAAATATCTTCCTGAAAAGCATTCAGATACTGCCTTAGTTGTGGATATCTTCGATAAAGTTCATCTAACGGATGTCGCCGTGAAAACCCGCTAGCCGCCCGCTCGTACTGATAAACCAAATCTCGCAGAGCTGCCGGGCAGGGACTATCGCTGCCCTCTGTGCCGGAAGCATAAACAGGAAGAATACACAGAAGGCCCAATAGCGCTCGCCATCTGCCCCAACTCTTTGCATTGTCTATAAGAATACGCATAGAACACCGCTCACCCACAGAGCCGTATCCCCTTCCAGTGCTTAAAATATGCCAGATTTCTATAATGGTGCTGCGTTACCGTGAGACGGCCTTGCCCACGAAGTAGGTGGCGTGCGCGAGTACCCCAAAGTAGGCCAATGCGGTTCCCAGCACCAGCACATTCCAGACGGTTTTAATGAGAATCATATTAACTCTCCTCTTGCATTTCTCACCCGTCTTATGGCAATATAAGCCATATGTCAAGGGCGGTAAAAGTCGTCCATGAGAAGGTCAGAACCGCCCAAGGCGTGGTGGTGGAATTCAAAGTTTGGCGTGTGCCTCGGTCCGAGCATTATCCCGAAGGAATCAAATATTCCTTCTTTGCAGCCCACGGAGGCAAGGTCTTGGTTGGATACGATAACCATACACCGAAGGGCCACCATCGGCATTTTGAGGGAAAAGAGGGCACTTATGCTTTCTCGGGAATCGATAAACTTCGAGAGGACTTTCGGAGGGATTTGACCGAGGCCTTAAAGAAAATGGGGTGAAAAATGGCGTTAAAGACCATTCGTATACAACTAAAATCCGTCGACGAAGCCCTAGATGACGCAGTTAATGTGATGAAAGCCATTCAAAAGGGTAAACGGGTCAAAGCGGTAAAGGGAGAGTACTTTGAGAATCTAGAAGCGGTCAGAAAAATTTTGACCGAGAACCGCCTTTTACTTTTGCGACTCATTCGAAAATACAAGCCCCAATCCGTTTCGGAGTTGGCTCGGTTGGCAAAGCGTGATTTCAAACACGTTTACGGGGATGTGGAATTATTGCAGGACCTGGGCCTAATCGAATCGACTACGAACAGTCAGGGCAAACCCACGAAGCTCACGACAGATGCCACAGAGATTATCTTTAAGATCGCTGTGTGAGCCGGCCTTCGCTGAAATTTCTCAAAGATACATCCCGATCGCTCGGGAGCTTACCGAGTGTTTTGTTTTACCGGAGTGCGTGCTATCCTCGTTTTCCACGCCTTTGTAAAAAAGACTGAGAAGACTCCCAAACGAGAGATAGAATTGGGCCGGAAACGGCTATTGACCGCCAATGGACGAAGAGTCAGAAGCGTTGTGTGAAACAGCATACCTTGCACAATGCACAACAAAGACGCAATAATTGCAAAAGCTCTTTCAACATGAAACTTCTCAGTCTCTTACTTTTTGCATTGTCAGCCCAAGTGGGCTTGGCGCTATCGGTAAAACTCTCAGAATGTGTGGAAGCCGCGTTTAGAAGAAGTGAAGTGCTTGCTTCTAAACAGGACCAAATCCAGCAGGCGGAAGAGCGCTACAGCCAAGCTTTGGGGGCAATCTTACCCACTCTAGGTGGGACTGCCTCTTATCTTCAGCAGGATAGAGGCTTGGGAACCTATCCGAACTCTCAACCGCTTATCAAGCTGACACTTTCACAGCCCATTTTTCGCGGCCTACGCGAATTTCATGCTCTGGCCCAGGCCGCATCGCTTACGACAGCAGAACGGGAAGCCAAAGACCATGCCCAGCGGCTGCTCTTCCTCGATGTTGCGCAAAACGTACTCACTATTCTGTCACTCGAACAAGAACTTAAAAACCTTGGCTCTGAAATGGATGCCTATCAAAAGCGTATTAAAGAGCTCAGAGATCGGGTTGCAATCGGCAGATCCCGTGCAACCGAAGTGCTTTCTGTTGAATCCAATCTAGCCATTCTCAAAAGCCAGACGGCACTGATTCATGGTCAACTGCAGGTGGCAAGGGAGGTGTTTTTTTTCCTCACTGGACTTGCGAAAGGAACCACCTTGGAAGACTCCGTTTCATTAAAACAAGCCCTTCCGAGTCTGGATAGTTTCTTAAACAAAATCGAAGGACGGCCCGACATCCGGGGTGCAAAAGCCCGTCTGATGGCGGCCGAACAAAATATCACAGTCGCCCGTGGGGCTCATTTTCCATCCATTGATCTCACGGGAAATTACTATGCAAAACGAACGGGTACTCTGGAGGACGTCAAATGGGACGTCCAGGCAGTTTTAACATTGCCCATCTTTAACGGCGGTATTTTGCAATCGAAAGTGGCGGAAGCACGCTCTCAACACCATCAAAACGAAATGGAATGGCAACGCGCTCGACGGCAAGCAGAACAGGATATCCGTTCTGCCTATGAAAGCTTGCAAAGCGACTTAAGACAACTTGAGTCCCTCAACCGAGCAGTGGACCTGGCGGAACGTAATTTTGTGGAGCAATCCAAAGAATACCGTTTAGGGCTTGTGAATAATCTTGATGTACTGCAAGCGCTGGCAAACTTTGAACAGGCAAAACGCTCCTTAGATAAAACGAAGTTCCTGGGCAAACTCGATCAACTGAGACTTAAAGTCGCGGCAGGAATCGACAAACCCTGGGAAGAGGGAAAAGCCAATGACGCTTTCTGAGATTTCCATCAGGCGGCCTGTTTTCGCCTGGATGCTCATGGCAGCACTCATTATTTTTGGCCTTATCAGCTTTTTCCGCATGGGGATCAGTTCCCTTCCCGACGTCGATTTTCCCGTTATTTCTGTCAATCTTTCCCTGCCGGGAGCGGCCCCCGAAGTGCTCGAAACCGATGTCATTGACGTTGTAGAAAATGCCGTAATGACCATCCAGGGCGTCAGGAGCGTCACTTCAACCGCAAGAAGCGGGCGGGCAAACGTGACTATCGAGCTTGAGCTCAATCGCAATATTGATGTTGCCCTTCAGGAAGTGCAGACGAACGTCTTAGAAGCTCAACGCAAACTTCCGAAAGACCTTGAACCACCTGTCATCAGAAAATCCAACCCAGAGGATCATCCCATTTTGTGGCTGACGGTCGAAAGCGATCAGTATCCTCTCAAAGATCTTATGGCGTATGTTCGGGATCGCATCCAAAATCATTTTTCGACTGTTCCCGACGTAGGAGATATCAATCTCGGAGGATATATCGAGCCCAACTTACGGGTTTGGCTATCACCAGAGCAACTGAAGAGATACCAGCTAACCGCGACCGATGTCATTAACACCATTCAAAATGAGCACTCTGAGCTGCCTGCTGGCTGGATTAATGAAAACCAAAAGGAATTCAACGTTCGAACGTTAGGTGAAGCACAGAGCGTAAGTGATTTTGGGAAACTGGTGATCAATTCCAGGGGAGGCGCACCCAATTTCTCGCCCATTTTTCTGCGGCAGATTGCAAGAATCGAAGAGGGTCTGGACGACGTTCGAAGAATCAGTCGCGCGCTTGGAAAGCCGGCCGTTGGTCTGGGAATTCGCAAACAGCGCGGCTCAAATGCCGTTAAGGTGGCACAGGCCGTTCAGGTGAAAGTTGAAAAGCTCCAAAAGACCTTGCCCCCCTCAATGCATCTCGGTGTGAATTTTGATATTACCACGTTCATTAAACAATCCGTGGGCGAGCTGAATTTAACTCTTGTCCTATCGGCGATTCTCACTTCATTGGTATGTTGGATATTTCTGGGGTCCTGGTCTTCCACACTCAATATCTTGCTTGCCATACCGACCTCCATAATCGGAACATTTATTGTTTTACATTTTGCCGGTTTTACTCTCAACACCTTCACCCTGCTCGCCCTTACACTCGCGATTGGCATAGTAGTCGACGATGCCATTATGGTTCTTGAGAACATTGTACGGCACAGGGAAAAAGGAATGAGCCGGCAGGAAGCTGCTTTGGTTGGCTCAAAGGAAATCACTTTTGCTGCTGTTGCATCTACCATTTCCATCGCGGCGATTTTCATCCCCGTCGCATTCATGAAAGGAGTTATCGGCAAATTTTTCTTTCAGTTTGGCGTGACCATGACGGTCGCGGTTTTTTTGAGCCTTTTGGAGGCTATCACCTTGACGCCAATGCGATGTGCTCAATTTGTAGAGCCCGGCGAAAGGAAAACCCCCTTTGGAAAATTCGTTGAGAAAAGCATTCGTGGTTTTACACGGGGATACCGTTCTTCACTTGAAGTAGCCCTTAACCACAGGTGGAAAATCCTGTGCGGTTCCGTTGTTTTTTTTGGCGCTAGCCTTTTTGTCTTTAAGCTCCTCAACAAGGAATTTGTTCCGGCTGAGGATCAGGGAAGGTTCATGGTTCGCATTCAAACTCCAATTGGATCAGCCATCGAATTTACCAATTCAAAATTCCAACAGATCGAGGGATTTCTTGCACAACGGAAGGAAGTCGATCGTTACTACATTGCGATTGGCGGGTTTGGCGGCTCTGATGTTAATGGCGGAATCGTTTTTATAACGATGAAAGAAAAAGGGCAGCGAGGACATGAACCCAAATTGCGCCGTGAACCCACCCAGCAGGATTTTATGGCGACCTGTCGAGCGGCATTCAATCAAATCCCCGATGTTAAAGCTGCAATCCAGGATCTTTCCATGAGAGGCTTTTCGTCGTCACGTGGGTTTCCCGTAGAACTCACCATCAGGGGCCCGGACTGGGAAAAACTGGGCGAATACTCACAGAACATTGTCCAGGCCTTACAACAAACCGGGTTAGTTACTGATGTCGATTCGAATTACTATACGGGAATGCCGGAAATTCAGGTTGTTCCTGATCGCGTGCGAGCTGCACAAAGAGGAGTCAGCATCACGGCTATTGGGCAAGCAATAAACGCACAGATTGGTGGAGTGGTGGTCGGACGCTATCCTAAAGGCGGACACCGTTATGATATTCGAGTGAAAATGATCGACGATGGAGCCAGCCGGCAACAGAAAATCGAGCGGCTGTTTGTACGAAATAATCGGGGGGAAATTATCCCGCTTTCAGAGGTGGTCCGAATCGTTGAAAAACCGTCTCTTATGTCCATTGCCAGAATGGATCGCGAAAGAGCAATCACTGTTTTCGGAAACGTAGCCAAAGGCAAATCGCAGCAAAAAGCCCTCGAGGAATCGGAACGAGTGGCAAAGAACATTCTTCCTGATGGCTACTACGTGACATTGACGGGAAGCGCTGAAACTTTCAAAGAATCGTTTTCCAGTCTTCTGCTCGCATTAATATTGGGT
>JACQOU010000356.1 GCA_016207775.1 Deltaproteobacteria bacterium | reverse complement strand
GGGCGGAGGCCTTATTTCTGAAAAGGAAGGATGTACCTTTTCAGAAAAGCCAGGCGGGGGGTTCTTTGCCCACAATACCTTTAATAAAGGCCATGGGTGGAAAATCATCAGGTTCATCACCGGTTGCTAAGTAAATATTATGATAGCCCTTATTGTCTAAATCCTCCGCCAGCTTCTCACCTCGAATTCCATCACCCAGGTTGCTATCGATGAAGATCGGGGTTTCATTGCTGATTCCAGATACGTCCTGAAGAAATTCATCAGGAGTCGCGTAGACATGAATCACCCGGCCCCTTTCTCGAGCCTTTAGTTTCCATGCTTCCCGGATCCAAACATCGTCGTCGATAAGGATCGCGGCTGGCAGTTTTTGGGCTGCTTCCATATAGGCATCCATTCAATATGACGCAGCACAATACACTTTTTATATGAAAAGAGCAAGAGGAAGAAGAATGGCTTAGAGGGTAACGTCTTGATTTTTCTCAAACTTTCCGCCACTCCAGCGAACGGTCGAAGCACTGGCAAGGGGATCATGATCCCAAACTAAAATCCACTTATCGCGGACAGCCTGCTCCAAAATTATCTTTTTCTCTTCCATCGTCTTCATGGGCTCAAGGTCAAAGCTGGCGATATAAGGCAAGGGAATATGGCTGGCAGTTGGGATAGTGTCTCCACAATACATAACGGTGAGCTTTCCATCTGAAACTTTTACCATTTGCTGCCCAGGGGTATGACCGTGAGACACGACCACATCAACCCCGGGAATCATCTCAAATCCCCCCTCCATCGCCTGGATTTTTCCATGCGAACAAAGCGGCTCAATGATTTTCGAAAAGAAGCTTGCCCGATCCCGCTCTGACGGAGCGCCAGCATAATTGAGCTGGCTTCTTTGCACATAGTGATTGGCATTCTGAAAAGTGAGAGCGGGTCCACGCTCATCGATTTGTACAACGCCCCCTACATGATCGAAATGCAGGTGACTTAGAATAACATCGGTGACATCTCCAAACTTTACTCCCTGTTTTTCGAGCGACGCTTGCAATGTATATGCGGAGTAATCAACGGTGTATCGGTCGATAAATTTTGAGTCCCAGTGATGACCAATACCCGTATCCACCAGAATTGTCCGGCCCATCCCACGAATCAACAGCCCCCTCAGAGCCATGAGAATTCTGTTTTTTGCATCAGCTGGGTTCGTTTTCTCCCACAAAGTTTTGGGAACAACACCAAACATCCCTCCGCCGTCCAAGCGAAAATTGCCGAAAAGAACCGATGAAACGTCATATTTTCCAATACGGATCATCGCTTGTCCTTCCGGTTGGGTGCCACCATGCGGGATGGGTCCAAAAGACTCTTCAGCTGTTCCTCCGTTAGGCCGCTCTCCTGCATAGCGAGCGCCCGTATTGTTTTGTTTTCCAAATGCGCCCTTTTGGCCAGTTCCGCCGCCTTCTCGTACCCGATAGCGGGAACAAGAGCGGTCGCCAGCATCAGACTGCGCTCAATGGTTTCATCGATACGTTGGCGATTGGGCTCAATCCCCCGGACACATTTTTCCTCAAAAATACGAGCCCCATTGGAAAGAAGCATTATGGACTGAAGCAGGTTGTGAGCAATCAAAGGCATCATGGTGTTCAATTCAAAGTTCCCTCCCATCCCCCCTAGGCTAACTGCCAGATCATTGCCTATTACCTGAGCACAGACTTGCAATACCATTTCCGGAATCACTGGATTTATTTTCCCCGGCATAATACTGCTTCCGGGTTGGACGGCTGGAATCGTAATTTCAGAAATCCCGCAACGCGGTCCGCTCGATAACAGCCGAATGTCTGCAGCAATTTTCGATAAAGACACTGCCGCCGCCCTAAGAGCTCCACTGAATTCAACGCAACCATCTTTGGATGCCTGGGCCTCAAAATGATTGGCAGTCTCGCGGAAGGGAAAGCCGGTCGCCACAGCAAGCTGCTCGGCAACCCGCTCGCCAAATCGTGAATCGGTATTCAGACCGGTTCCCACTGCGGTACCCCCAATGGCAAGTTCGTAAAGAGAAGACAAAGCACGCTCAATACGCTCGCTCGTTTTTCTTACCTGACTCTCGTAACCGGAAAACTCCTGACCTAAGGTGAGTGGGGTTGCATCTTGGAGATGGGTTCTTCCGATTTTAACGATTCGGGCAAAGTTTTCAGCCTTTTTTTGTAAAGACAGGCGCAACTGATCCAATGCCGGAAGCAGCTTTTCATGAACAGCCACAGTGCACGCAACATGGATCGCGGTAGGAATGACATCATTACTGGACTGCCCCATATTGACATGATCATTAGGATGAATCGGTTTCTTGCTTCCGGCAGTCGACCCCAATGCCAAGTTTGCGATGTTCGCTGCGACTTCATTAAAATTCATGTTAGTGCTTGTACCTGAACCGGTCTGGTAGATATCCAGTACAAAATGTTCATCATATTTTCCACCTGCAATATCTTGCATCGCCTGCAGCAGGGGGAGTGCTAGTTTTTTGTCTAACTTGCCCAACTTTTGGTTAACCTGGGCACATGCCACCTTAATGAGAGCGAGCACCCGAATAAAATCACGGTTAAACCGAATCCCACTGATTGGAAAATTATCGATAGCTCGTTGTGTTGAAGCCCCGTAAAGTTTTCCGTTTGGTATTCTCATTTCACCCATCGTGTCTTTTTCAATCCGAAACTGCTCAGCCATGTCTTCCTCACAAAGCTTAAATGACTAAAATACCGCCTAAATAGAGGCGTCGACAAGCTGACTCTTGCCTTGGAACTTAATGTGTCACGGGATTTAAAGACTTTTCGACTGGATTCCGAAAAGGGATTCAGAACTTGTCTGATAGGAGGAAACCCAATGAGGATACATCTAACCTTCATAGCAATCGTGCTGCTGCTGCCAATCAGCTTAACCGCTGAGCCTGTCAGAAAGGGCAAAACAACCAGCGCTCCGTTAACGCCGGTGGTTGAACCCATAGCCGAACGAGCGCCTGTTGACCAGGTAAGAATGGCTGAGTCTACTCGCTTGCGGTCAGGGAGCTATGATGGAAACCCCACAAGGAACCTTGCGTCAGGAGACATCGAAGAAGACATCAACCATTATCATCAGCTCACCAGACGGTTGGGAGTGGATATCGGGATGATGCTGCCTTTCGGCGATTTTTCGAGCGACTTTACAAGCTGTCCAATGCTGGGAATCCATTTTACCTGGGAAGCGATTCCGCCGTTTGGTTTTACTGTCGGAATGACGCGCGCCTCGTCTCCTCAAAAAGACAATCCTTCGGGCAAGCTTTCAGTGACATCGATTAATATCGGTACTCAGGCATCTTTTCCGTCGAAACGGTTTGTACCTTTTGTCAAAGTAGAAGGCGCTTTTTACTTCAACGATGTCACTTTCGGGCAGGCAGCCCAACGAACGGTTACCGGCGGAAACGACTCCACGCTGACTACGGTGGGCTTAAATATCGGACTTGGCGGCGATTTCATCGTAGGTCGCGAGGTCGGTCTTGGGCTCGAAGCCAATTATCATTGGGCCGTGTCGAAGCAGCTGACCACTTCCACAGGAACCAGTTTCAACCTGGGCAGCTCGTTTGCGACCATCAACATGCGAGTAAACTTCTAATAGAGGTAACCTTCTCAACCTTTTTTGCCGAAAAGAATATGAGATACCCCTATGCCCACTTCTTTGGAAAGCCACGCACGGCAAAGCCTCTTTGTCTTAAAAAAACATCCAGTCACACAAAAGCTTAAATTGCCCCTGGATTGGGTGACAGCACTCATCAACACTACCGATGAGTTAGTGAGTTGCGTACACCAGGGCTATGCCCATCAGCAATGGATAGTAGTCGTGGTGGAGCAGTCTGATTTTCAGCCAACTCTCGAAACCCTCAGAACAAGACTTCCAGAAGATATGCTTGCAAAAACGGGTTTGGTTGTCCTATCAGACAATCCAGAGCCCTTCCTAAGATCGCACAGCAGTACCGGAGAGCTATTGGATGTTGTTCCGAAGAGTGCTGTTAAAAACTTTACGCCATTTGTGCTGCTGAACAGTGTTCGAAAATTATGTGAAAGAACCAATCGAGAGCTTTCGGCTATCGATCACAAAACGCTCGAACGCTTGAACGAAATTTTTATTGCGCTTTCGGCGGAGCGGGAACCGCAACGATTACTATCGATGATATTGGCAAATGCCATGCACTTGACGTCCGCAAATGCCGGTGCACTTTACATGCTTCAGGAAAAGGACGGTGAACTGAATATTCGCCTGAGAATAGCGGGAAACGAAACCACTAGGATGGAGCTCATCCACCTGAATGCGAAAGTCAATGAAAACAGTATTAGCGGGTATGTGGCCTTAACCGGAAAGTTGCTGAATATAGCCGACGTCGACATGCTCAAACCCCATGTCATTCCCTCGTTTAATAAAGCGATCGACTATGACCTTAAAGGAACCACCCGGGCGGTACTAACGGCCCCTCTCAAAAACAGCCGCAAAGAGCTCGTGGGGGTGCTCCAACTGATCAACAAAAGCAAACCAAATGGCAAAGAAACGACGGTTGCGGGTTTCAATGCTGCAGATGAGAGTTTGATCAGCTCCTATTCAACCCAGGCGGCTATCTGCCTTGAAAACGTTGAACTTTACGGAGACATAAAGCGACTGTTCGATGGCTTTGTCAAAGCATCCATTACGGCAATCGAATCTCGAGACCCGAGTACAGGCGGTCATTCCGAACGAGTGGCAAAAATGACCGTTGCTTTAGCCATCGCAACAACACAATGCGATCGCGGCGTTTACCGATCAGTCCGATTCAAGGAAGAAGAAATTCGAGAGCTCGAATATGCAGCTCTACTTCATGATTTTGGAAAAATTGGAGTTCGCGAAGAAGTCCTGATAAAAGCAAAAAAGCTCCAGGCCTACCAACTCGAAGCCATTAAAGAACGACTGAAAATATTCAAAGCCGCCGCACGAATAGACTATATGGAACGAAAATTTGAGCGGGGGGCTAATGAAGTTCAGTTGGAACGGGAGCTGCAACAGAGATTACGCGAGTTGGAGGACTACTGGAATATTATTCAAACAGTAAACGAACCGACTGTGCTTAAACAGGAAAGCAAGAAAGCATTGGAACAAATCAGAACGGAATCCATCCTGCTGCCTGATAGAACTAAGATTCATCTTTTGAACGACGATGAATACCAGG
Source organism: Deltaproteobacteria bacterium (assembly GCA_016207775.1). Taxonomy (GTDB): domain Bacteria; phylum Bdellovibrionota; class FAC87; order UBA2466; family UBA2466; genus JACQOU01. The sequence goes on along the minus strand of JACQOU010000356.1, from coordinate 5,995 downwards.
CCCTGGCTGTTGAAATAGGGTCACTGACCGCCGGGGAAAGACTTGAAATTGAGTCACACGTTCGGCATACCTATCAATTCCTTAAGATGATACCGTGGACAAGGGACTTCCAACACCTACCCGATATTGCGTACGCTCATCACGAAAAGTTGGACGGATCGGGTTATCCTCGCGGACTTACTTCCCACGAAATACCTCTGCAGTCCAAGATTATGACGATTGCCGATATTTATGACGCCCTTACGGCTGCAGACCGATGGTACAAAGACGCTGTTCCAAGTGAAAAAGCCATTGAAATCCTCGCCCAAGATGTTGCTGAAGGCAGGCTCGATCCCATTCTATTTGAACTTTTCGTTGAGAAAAAAATCTATCAGCTCACCCATCCTAAATCGAAACACCAGGTAGTGGCTTAGCATCCTCCTATCTCACGAATAAAAAAGTTGGTGCAGTGGAATTACAGAGCTAATATAAATCTACTCATATGATGTATCGGGCTCTGAAGAACTTTTTGGTGGGTGAACCGCTGGCTTCCAGCCATAGGGTCCACGAGAAGCTGCCGAGATGGAAGGCATTGGCAATTTATGCATCCGATGCTCTGTCTTCTGTAGCTTATGGAACCGACGCAGTTTTGATTCCGCTTGTTGCTATCTCGATAGCCGCCACAAGCTGGTCGCTTCCGATTGCGATCGGGATTGCTTGTTTGCTCCTTGTTCTATCCGTCTCATACTGGCAAACCATCCGTGCTTACCCCAAAGGAGGCGGAGCCTACGTTGTCGCGAAAGCAAATTTGGGAGTTTATCCGGCGCTCATCACAGCGGCCGCCCTATTGGTGGATTACATTCTAACAGTATCCGTTTCTGTTGTTGCGGGCGTGGCAGCTATCACGTCGGCTATGCCATTTTTGTATGATTTTCGGGTGGTGCTTGCGTGCTTTTTCATCACATTAATTACACTCACTCACCTGAGAGGATTTAGAGAAACTGGAAAAACAACTTGGTTCTCAATTCCGACTTATCTTTTCCTCGTCAGTCTTGCTGCCTTAATACTGACCGGTTTCTCAAAATTGGCTTTGGGATCTTTGGTGGCCCGTGCACCCCTCATTCATGAAGTTTACCCTGATATTTCTCTCTTTCTAGTCCTTTATGCTTTCTCATCAGGTTGTGCCGCACTCGCAGGTATTGAGGCCACCGCAGGAAACGTTCCATCCTTTCGCCCGCCTGAGCCACGAAATGCCAAAATTACACTGGCCTGGGTAGCCATTCTTCTAGGTGGGTTTTTCTTGGGGGTAACTGCCCTTTCTCATTCATTGAGTATTCTTCCCTCTGCGCGTGAAACGATGATTTCTCAGCTCGGCCGAACGGTTTTTGGTGACGGGTTTCTCTATTACCTGTTGCAGCTCTCTACAGCGCTCATCCTCTACATGGCGGCGAACACAAGTTTCTCTGATTTTCCCAGGGTGTGCTCTCTTCTTGCACAGGATCGATTTCTCCCCAGACAGTTTGCCAGTCTTGGAGACCGCCTTGTTTTTTCTAATGGCATACTCATATTGGGTTTTCTTGCTATTTGTCTTGTAATTTTTGCTAACGGCGTGACTTATTTTCTAATCCCTCTTTATGCAGTCGGTGTGTTTTTCTCTTTTTCAACGTCCCAGAGCGGAATGGTACGTTATCATTTGAAACATAGGGAAAAAGGTTGGATGGGAGCCCTGGTGATTAATGGCGTAGGTGCCGGGGTAAGTTTTGTCGTCCTATTGGTCATTGCAGCCACAAAATTCAGCCACGGCGCATGGCTTATTCTCGTCCTTATCCCTGCTTTAGTGATTTGGTTTAGAATCACGCGTGAACATTACCGAAAGGCTTCAGTGCAACTGGCATTGTCCGGTGAAGCGGACTTTATGAAGCCCATCAAACATGTGGTGGTTCTTCCGCTTTCCGGTATCCACAACGGTGTGGTGAACGCAATCCGTTACGCAAAATCCATTTCTCAGGATGTAAGGGCGGTTTACGTCGAACTTGATGAGGCTCAAACAGAGCGACTTCAGGTGAACTGGGCAAAGCTTGAGACAGGAGTTGAACTGGTTGTACTCAAATCGCCTTTTCGATCCGTTATTGGCCCTATTGTGAAATATATCCGTGATGTCGATTCAGAGTCCCCGACTGACATGTTGACTGTCGTGGTTCCTGAATTTGTAACCGCTCGATGGTGGGAAAACATCTACCACAACCAGACTGCTCTGATGATTCGTACCGCTCTTATGTTTGAACGGGGTAAAGTGGTCACGACAGTAAGACATCATTTGAGTCGGTAAATTCTACTGGGGGTCATAACAACCGTTAACTGAATATCGATACGATTTTTTCCCACCCGCCCGTTTCGGCGGACAATGAGTAAATACCATTCCAAAAACCCATCAACTTTGGAGAAAACCAATGAAATCCATTCTAGTAGTTGCATTAGCTATCAGCGCTTTCTCCATGAGCTCCATTTATGCTGTTGAATCTGAATATGACAGCGATGGCAGGCCATGGTTCGTAAAGTACTTTAAAACAGGACGCGTCAAAGAAATTACCGGGTTGAAAATCCCACCAGGATGGCGATGGTCCAAGAATAGCCACTTCCTGGATATTCACCCGGTACTGGAAGAATTGCCGGTCGACTTTGACTTAAGAACCCTTCATCCGACTGGCAAACTCCAACCGATTAAGCGGCAACGGTGTGGAGACTGCTGGGCACACAGCGTGCTTGCAGTGCTTGAGACCAATTGGGCCCTCAAGTACCCTACCCAGCCACTTGAAATTTATGCGCAGCAGGAGTTTATATCCACCTGCCCAAAAACCGGAGGCGGATGTAACGGAGGCTATTTTGACGCTTTTGATTACGTAAGCGGTAAAACAGGCCCAGGCGCTCCCATGGAAGAAGATCTTCCCTATAAAGGCTATACGACTTCTTGTAACCATCAGGTGACAAAGAAACCCCGTGCAGCAAGTTGGACATATGTCGGAGCCAGAGAAAACTTGCGCGGCCCCTCCATTCAGCAGATGAAGCAAGCGCTTGTGAGCTATGGAAGTCTCTCGGTGACCGTGCACGCGTTTAGTTGGGAGGGATCTGAAATTTATAAAAACTGCTACGCAGGAAGCATCAATCATATGGTCAATATCGAAGGGTGGCACGATTTTGCCACTCAAGCAGAAAAAGACAAGTACGGAGCAGATGGTTACTGGATTATGCGCAATTCGTGGGGAGAAAGCTTCGGAGACCGGGGTTACGCGAAAGTGGTCTATGCTGATCGCTCGGGAAGAAAGTGCAACAACTTAGGTAGCGTAGCTGCAGTTGCGGTTGTCAATTAATTGAAGTGCGGTTGCAGCGACAGAAAAAAACACCCTTGCGAGCTTAAGACATCTCGCAAGGGTGTCTAGTTTTTTAAGAGACTAGAATTATGATCGTTTTATATTAATCACTTCATCCATCATTTCATTTGCGGTAGTAATCGACTTGGCACTCGCTTGGAAGCCTCTTTGCGCCACACCATCTACGTTTCAGTTTCTCCCGTTTGGGAAACAACGGAGTAAGTTAAGTCCTGGGTTTCAGCGATAAACACGAATGAATTCCCATGTAGGTCCCAATTTGAATTCCTGGCTCACTGATGAAAGTGAATGTTGAGGACGAGGGTCTCTGAAACTGTTCATGTTACCACAACTGACAACCTGCGCTGACGCTTGGAGAGCGGGGGATTCGAAGAAGAAACCAATGCACTGGCCGGTGGAAAACGATTGTAGTTTTGTCCCAACGGTCGCAGATGGCAACGACCAATATTGGCGTACCGGGGAAACCCCTCCGCACTTTTCAAGTGCAATATGTGTTTTGCCTTCCATCGGCAACGTGAGGCAGAATTGATTATCGGTTTCGATTTTAGCGCGGGTCTTTGCCCGCCTTTTTATCGTCTGTTGGTTAATAAGGTTATTGGCCTTCCCGCATCTTCTTGACGATGATGTCCCACGCCTTCAAGTTAATTTGATAGTCCCCTTCATGGAGCTTGTCTTCCGTGACACCGTTATTGATAGGATCGGGGGCTCGAAAAGCCATGCCGCGATAGCGATAATCCTCTTTGTTATTATTGTCCCAATCGTGGCCGTCGGTGAAGGCGACCTTCACCAGCGAGTTCTGGGGGCACATATCCACGACATAATTGTAATAGCTATGGGGTGGGCTCATGTAACCGGTTCCATGCCATTCAAGGCCAAGTTTTATAACTGTGTTCTTCGTAATTTTTTCCTTGGAGCTACCCACTTGCCTTTCGCACTCAGTAGTGACGACGGCGTCAATGTAGGCAGGCTTTGGGGTATGCTTAGCCAGCGTTCCGGAGTTCCGGTACCCAATAATGTCGGCAGAAATAATGCCGCTGCCAACGTGGGCAAACAGCGCGGGTCCCCGGCTCAATGTCCGTACCGTCTGATGACCATAGTCGGGCGGGTAGGGGGATGCGAGCGCTAGCGCGGGAACGACCAACAAAAAGAACGAACTAAGTAACTTCATGGTTGTCTCCTTTGGAATTTGAAGCCGCTTGATGATTTCGGTTAATCGTGCTGTCCCGCATTGTCAAACATACGATGTGCTTCGCCAGGCTCTGACTCGTATGAGGCAGCCTGCAAAGAATGGCGAGAGGAACAAAAGATGAGATATACCAAAGAACGAAGACATATCAGGCTGTTTCGAGTTCTCGTCCTATGAGTTTAAGGGAGAATTCAGTAGTCTCTAATACCACTTTGATGGCGAATGCCTCTGGGGCTTTAACTCAAAAAGCCCGACTCGAAGGGTTTCTCCTACCTCCCTGTTTTTTAGACCAGCCAACCAAATAAAATAATCCCAACCCAATCTTCGATAGGCAAACCTGTCAGAGTGAAGTTTGAGAAACAGGTTATTTGCCTTTTCTCCCGATCGATACATATGGCAGATGAGGTTATTTGTGCTTTGGGCCCGCAATTGTTTCAAATGTTCTTTAATCCCTGGGGCCAAAATAGCGTCGATAAAAGCAGCCCCTTCGTAGTACAAAGGCTCGAATAACCCGCCGATGGCGGCAGTGGCGCAGACCAGTTTTGAGGTGGGAAGGCGTGGGTATTCACCCCGAGCAGTTAAATCGATAAAACGTTTGGAAACTTTATCGTATGTCCAGAAGTGTACATTGGCAGGCCATTCACCAATAGGTCGCCGAAGAAAAGATTGGCTTAGCGTAGGCCTCAGACAATCCTCCAAGAAGACATTGGGATGAACCCACTTTGCTCCCCGGAGCTTTCTACCGACTGAAACGAGCAGAGTGACGACCGGCTTTACCCCTCGGTCCCTTTGATTTTGAGAATAATAATTGGCCACGTTCTCAGGAGTAAGAAGTAACTGCCCCTCATTTTTTGCATAGAACCATAAGGGAGCAAAACTGCTGCCACTCAAAAAGTGAATAGCCTTAAGTGCATCCAGTCTTCTTTTTCCCAACAAGGATAGAACGAATAGAGGAGTTCCTAAACCAATGCCAGGCCCATCAAAAATAAGACATGATTCGTTAAGTGGCGCTTTTTGCAAAAATCGCTTTACCAGTTGCCTCGCGTCAGACAGTACAGCGTTATCAATCGTTGGACCGCGGTATGCCCAGCCCAGAAATCCTCGTCTTTTATCGACCTGCCGCATAGGTTTTCATTCAGTACGTTATACTCTATACGCAGGTCTGACGCTACGGCGGTTCTCTTGTCGTTGTATCTTGTCTATTTGTACCTCAATAAGGGTCTCACCGTACGCCAGGTTAGTGAACAAGTTGGCCTTTCAAAGTCAGCTGTCTTGAAGCGGCTGCACGCTATCGCAGTGACAAGAAGTGGGCTTGCAGTGACAGAAAAAAACACCCTTGCGAGGTCTTAAGACATCTCGCAAGGGTGTCTAGTTTTTTAAGAGACTAGAATTATGATCGTTTTATATTAATCACTTCATCCATCATTTCATTTGCGGTAGTAAT
>JACQOU010000367.1 GCA_016207775.1 Deltaproteobacteria bacterium | reverse complement strand
GTATCTACATTGTATATACTAGGTCACATGAAGGGAAAACTTCAAAAATGGGGAAATAGCCTGGCGTTGCGCATCCCTAAGTCTATTGCCGGTGAAATTAGACTTGGGCAAGGTAGTGAAGTGGAAATCAGCTCTGAAAAAGATTGCCTCATTGTGAAACTTGTTAAGAAGGAAGAAGATCTTAAAGAGATCCTGAATAAAATTACCGAGGAGAACCTTCATGAAGAAGTTGATTTTGGGGCCAGTGTGGGCAGGGAAACTTGGTGAGCAGATATATTCCCGATAGAGGCGATGTTGTCTGGTTGGACTTTACCCCTCAAAGCGGACATGAGCAGGCCGGCAAAAGACCGGCGTTGGTGCTTTCACCTTTTCTTTATAATCAGAAAACGAGGTTGATGGTTTGTTGCCCGATCACAAGCAAAGTAAAAGGCTATCCTTTTGAAGTTCCACTCCCCGACCGTTTTAAGTTAAGCGGTGTCATATTAGCCGATCAATTAAAAAACCTCGATTGGTTCGCAAGGAAAGTACGCCTTCTTGGAAAAGTTCCTCCAATAATCCTCTCAGAAGTGTGGGGCAAAATCGCGCTGCTTTTGAACCCACTCTAAAGGCTCGTCTTTACGGTCAACGGTAATTTTCTATGAACGATGTTCAATCGGCGACATCAGTTTCTGGACGACTTGCGAATCCCACCGGGTGGCGGTGCTTCTCGATAATGAACTTAAGAGTCAGTAAAGCAAATAATGTGCTAAGATTCCTAGATAACACCGGCGCTCGAATGCAGAGCGGATCAATAATGTTTGCGGAGGGGGTGACAATGCAATCAACCGTGGCAATGATCCAGGTGGTATTTTGTATCGTGACAGCTGCGTACGCAGACCAAAATCCTAAGGGCATTGCGTCCGAAGCCGGGTCTGTTCGGAAGCCGCATCATTCGACGACAGCACCTGCCAATCATCCTCGTCGGTCCATTAAGGAGGATGAACTTCACGCTAGCATTGAAGCAAACCCACGCTGGAAGGCATTGAAGGCACTGCAGGGCTTGTCCATGAATACGTGGCATTCCAAATCGAGCGCTGATCGATTCCTTGGTAGGTTGGCTGCTGAGTATACTGTACCCATACGCGATTTTTTTGAAGTGGTACAACCAGCCGGGAAAGGAGAGTACATTATTCAATTTGTACCCAAACCAGCAACAAGTAATGAACCCGCATATTCGGACCCGGTCCTAAAGGTTTTGCGTGAAATACAATCCCTTTCCATGAATACGTGGCATTCCAAATCGAGTGCTGATCGATTTCTTGATAGATTGGTTGCTGATTATAAGGTGCCTATCAAAGAAATCTTTGAGGTCGTGCAAATTCCTGGACAGCAGGAGCACATCATCCAATTCAAGCCGCCGTCACAATCCGAGTAGGTTCTATTTGTGGTAAACTATCCACGACTTTACCAATAGAACGAGGACACGATGAAATTCACTTTTTGCCTATGCTTATTTTGGACTGTGATTGCTATCGCCAAAGAAGCTAAACACGTTCCCAACGATTGGTTTCTTTTTCAACGCACTTTTCCACAGCTTGTTTTTGATCCGGAGGCTCGTTTGCGGGCGTTTCAGGCTGAAAAAAACTTTATTCAGTCCAGCAAGGTGGAGGGTGGAAATTGGGAAGAAATCGGGCCAACGAATATCGGAGGGAGAATTACCGATATTGACTCGCATCCCCGGATGAAGGACCGCATTTTCATTGGAACAGCTTGCGGTGGGGTGTTTCGTTCGGATGATGGAGGCAAGCAGTGGAAGCCAATGTTGGACTTGGAAGCTTCGTTGAGCATAGGCGATATTGCCATCGATCCCCAAGACCCGAACACTGTTTGGGCTGCTACCGGTGAAGCGAATTCGAGTGGAAGTTCGTATCCTGGAACGGGAATATACCTATCGACGGATGGAGGTAACAGCTGGTCGCATAAAGGACTTCCCCGGAGCTATCACATCGGAAGAGTTGTTGTGGATCCGACTGACTCCAATACAGTCTATGTTGCCGTTTTGGGTAATTTGTATTCTACAAACTCTGAGCGCGGAGTGTACCGAACGCACAATAAAGGGGAAACCTGGGAGAGACTGCTCTTTGCTAATGATCGCACTGGAGCTGTGGATTTGGTGCTCAATCCAAAGGATCCCAAGATCCTCTATGCAGCCACCTGGGACCGCATTCGTTATCCGCATGTCTTTGAACCTGGTGGGTCTGGCAGCGCTCTGTACAAGTCCATTGACGGTGGAGATCATTGGGAGCGGCTTCAAACAGGCGTTCCACAAGGCCAGACGACAGGAAGAATTGGAATTGCCATCAGTCCATCCAACCCCGATACGCTCTATGCGATGTTCGACGACACAAAAAAATATTTTAATGGTGTTTATAAGAGCACTGACGGCGGAAAAAAATGGACCCGAACTAACGATGGTCCACTGAGTGGATTTTATAGCTACTTTGGTTGGTGGTTTGGCAATTTGAGGGTGGACCCCAAAGACCCTGATATTGTATATGCTCTGGGCCTGACTCTTTATAAAACGAGCAATGGAGGTAAGGGCTGGAGCAATATCAACGGTGTCATGCATGTCGACCATCATGCTCTGTTCATCGATCCCACCAATAGCCGGAAATTATATTCTGGGAATGACGGTGGGTTTTACGTATCCAATGATGGTGGGTCGTCATGGGAAGGCCCAGCCAAAATCGGAGTGACCCAATTTTATGATATTGCGATGGACCCGACGCGGCCTGAACGCTTGTACGGAGGCACTCAGGATAATGGTACGGTCGGTACCAAGACTGGAAAGCCTCACGAATGGAAAAGAATTTTAGGGGGGGACGGGTTTAATGTCCTCGTTGATCCTGTCGAGCCTTCAGTCATGTACGCTGAAATGCAATATGGAGATCTCTTTAAATCGGTGAATGAGGGAGCCTATTTCGAAGATATCACTCCCTCTCATGAAAGGGCGAACTGGAACACCCCTATTCTCCTCGAACCTAACGACCACCAGATTCTCTACTATGGAGGAAATAAGCTTTTGCGTTCAACCAATGCGGGGAATAGTTGGAAGGAAATCAGTCCGGATTTGAGCAATGGGCCAGTGGCCGATAAAAAGAATTTTGGGACCATCACTACACTGGCAATTCCCAAGGCGGACTCCAAAGTGATCTACGCAGGGACAGACGATGGGAATGTTTGGTGTACAACCGACAGTGGAGCGAATTGGAAGAAACTGAATGCATCTTTGCCCAAGCGATGGGTCACACGGCTGATCGTTGCGCCTGAACAGCCCGGCCGCGTTTTTGTGACCTTGTCCGGATTTAAAATTGCCGAGAATGAGTCTCACGTATTTATGTCAGAGGATTTTGGTGCCAACTGGAAATCCATTGATGGCAATTTGCCGCAGGTTCCTGTTAATGTGATTCGCCTGGATGCCAATCGTGCAGGAACACTCTTTGTGGGTACGGATGTTGGCGTGTACGTTACTCATGATTCAGGTGAGAAATGGGCGCCACTGGGAAGGGGTCTTCCCATGGTGCCAGTCCTCGATCTCTTGGTTGATCCGCGAAATAGGAGACTTGTAGCCGGAACTCACGGCCGGTCCATGTATCAGTTGGCGTTGGACGAATAGGGACCGTGGCAGGAGTGGCAGGTGGTTACTTCGGAAAGCTCGCCTCCTGGATGTTTGAAGACATGTTTTTGCAGTTCTCCACCAGCAGCAATTCCGTAGCCCTGACTTAAGATGTTGTGGCAGCCGTTACAGTTGTTCGATATGGCTTTGCCATTGCTGTCCACATGTTTACCGTCATGGCATCGGAAACAGCCCGGCCAGTTTAAATGGCTCCGATTGTCTGGGTGTGTTCGCCAGTCCGTTTTCATTTCAGGGAAAATATTTTGCTTAAAGATGGTGATCACTTCGTTGATGGATTGGTCAAGCTTCGCACGGTCGAGAGCCAGGTACTCATTCGCGAGCCGTAATCTAATTTGCTCGACTGCTTTTTGTTCACTAGCATATGCC
>JACQOU010000366.1 GCA_016207775.1 Deltaproteobacteria bacterium | reverse complement strand
GTGTTTAATATCAGTATCTTATATAATCATTGACTCCATGCGTCACTTACAGCTAGTGTTCGCGGAATGGTCTGTGCTCTCAAACAAGTCTTTATCTACGCATGCCTAACCATTCTTGTTCTCGCCTGTTCGAAACCACCGTTGAGAAAACCAGTTGCACAGATTGTCCTATTCAAGAGATCTGCGCTACGGGTGTTCCTTCTGCTTGCCCTTACTTTGATGCCTTTGACGTTGAACGGAGCCGGGGCTTCATGGCGGGGATCGAAGCCTGTGTCTCAACCCTGCTGGATGGCCTTCACGTGGTTCGGTGAGTGGGGCATGTCGTGGGACGTGAAGAGGGCAAAACGGTTTGTGGAGAGAAATGAGATAGATAAAGCGGTTAATATCTATCTTTTCTATGAAATGCATGACGACGCTGCACTTCTCAGAATAAAGCAGGGCAATTTTGACGGAGCCATTAAAATTCTGACTTTGAAGCTTCAGCTACAGCTGGATGACCTGATTGATCAGGAGAAGTGGCAGCCATTGCCGGGTGATGTGGTTGCCTACAATTGGCTGGCGAGGCAATCGGAAGAGGAGCGTCTCGCTACGCTCGTGAGGACCGGCACGATATCAACCGACATGGATAACTACCGGAAGCTCGGTACGATGTACTTGACGAAAGACAGGGTCCGAGTTCTCCGCAGAATGGACGGGATACTGTCAACGGAAACTAACGGCGTTGGCATAGTGCGCGAGTTGGTTGCTCTCGATAGAGAGGAAAATTTGGTGTCAGTGTTCGGCACGGAAATTGTTGGTGATCTGCTGGTAACTATTCTGTACTTCGGAGCCCTGCGAGATGTGCACCAGAGTGCACTTCCGATTCTCTATTTTGCGAACTACAGTGAACTATATGAGGCTGACCCGGAGGCCTATAAAACATATGCTGCCATACAGAATCTGCAGATGGTAAAGGAACTGGGATTAAAGCCTCTCTTTAATTCCGGTGGCGGACCTGAAGAGGTGGAAAAACTTGCCAACAAGGTTCGATTCGAGAACACATTTCAACCAGGAGCGAACCCCGGAACCGCAAGCTCGCTTTTTTCCCGAAATCACCAGCAAGCCGTTCTGTATGTGGACTTGAATCAGGTTCCAATCAATCGATATGAGAAGGCTTACGTGCGGATCAAAGCAGAAGATATCAGGGGACTGGTGCCTTTTCTCGTACACTCAGCGAAGATTACCGGTGCCAAAACACTCAAGATTTCCGTTGACCCTTATGAGATGGAAAAGCATGACTATTTCGTCGTGTACTTTCCCGACGAAAAAAGCCGTAAGCAGTTTTCACACATATTGGACGTGACTCTTGGCGGAAGGATCCAGCCGACGGATCCTCCACCCCTGTCTTATCCCGTTGGACGGTTTGTCGCTGGTGGAACAGACCTGCCTGGTGCGAATCATCGGGCACGTGTCGCTCGAGCGCTCGCCGAGGCTTTCGTTGACTGCAGGGCGAGGGGCAATGTCAGGGCCTATGACATAAGGAAAGTTTTTAGCAGACATCATCTCAGTGCGCAGACCTTTCGGACCCCTGAGGATAAAAAACCTAAGCAATCTCCTTGACCTTTTTGAGCGGCCTTTAATGTGTTAAGACGCGCCTATGGATACGAATCAATATAATCAGAAGTGGAGGGGCGAGAATCGAACACGCTCTTTTCACGCGCCAGAACCGTGACTATCTTTTCCTGGCGTGTGCCTTTGCAATCAGCCTTGTAAATGTCTCTGGTTCGGCCTCAGCGACTTCCAGAAGCCGAGCAGCAGCACCGGAAGGTCGCTTCAAACCCTGCTCCCAGGCTCTAATGGTGGCTGGCCTCACGCTCAGAATCGATGCAAAGATGGGTTGGCTTACTTTAAATCTTTCTTTCCGTATCTGAGCAATTTCCCTATTGCTCCACTCTCTCGCAGACTCAGGGACGGAAATCGTAGAAGTCTTAAGTTCCTTTCTACCTTTTTCATACTCAATAGCCTCATTGAGGCTCCTAATCAAAATTTGTCCTAACTTTGTTTTCTTCATTTTCCTGCCTCCTTCTTTAGGAGTTCCACCTGACGCTTCAGCACCTTTTTCTCATCAGGAGATATGTCCTCGCTCTCATTCTTGCCATAAAACCAAAACAAATATGTGCGCTCTACGTGCGGAAGGTCCATGTAGATTAGTCGGTAGCCTCCACTCTTGCCTCTCTTGTGAACCGGATCCGCCACTCGCATCTTTCTCAAACCGCCAGAGCCCTGAATAACATCGCCAGCTTCTGGATTTTGAAGAATCTGCTCCTGTATTCGCTCCAACAGAGACGGATCCCGCGATCTTTCTAACCGCCTGCTAAAAGCTGCTAGTTCGACAAAAGTCCGCTTCATACTACCTGGTAGTATATACTACCCGGTAGTAGTTATCAATAGTCCTTTTTAGGAAGAAGCAAACCGGGTTTGGTAGATGGTCTGCCAGCGAGAAAAGGTCCTGGCCATGCTCCACCTCAATCACCAAGTACTTTAAACTCGTTCGGTGACATGACCCTGGATATTACAAGTCCGTCAATTGGAGCATCTACACCTAAGGCATTTCTAATCTTCTTCGCAGCCTCATCAAGGGCTGTGCCTGTTCGGATACTATCATCGATTATAACGATCTTATCTCCGGGTTTGTAATCTCCCAACAGGCTTTCGGGTATTATTAAATTCTGTTGGTAGTGCTGTGGCGCTTGTGAAACAACCACATCTCGCGTCGCCATATGTGTTGGGCGGGGGAACGGTTTTTGTAATCGGAGTTGCGATACATCAACATTCGGATTTGCTCGCAACAGTGTACGAAGCGATGCCGTCAGAACATCCGTTCTCTCATCAAATCGAAGGTCCCGCGAATCAGAACTCGGCGGAAACAAAAGGACATGAGTTCTTTGACCGGTTCCGGCAAGCTGACCGGCGAAGAAGTGGGCGACATCGTCAATCGCATGATATTTTTGTGCAAAGGCCCGGGTTACGGCAGCCGAGTTACCCATGCCATTGCGCATATGGTAATACATATTTGTCTTAGACACATTTCGGGCTGTTTCGAGAGCTTGGAGCCCTGGCTTTGACTTCAGAAGCTCCAACCCCTCATTCGCGTCTTGCTGTGCGAACAAAGGCGCGTACCATGTAACGCTCAGACCTCCGGTTGTTGTCATTTTACGTGGTATCGGATTATCCGGAAGCCGTCCCCAGTCCGGTGGAGCAACCAATTTTCCATTCTTGCACTCACGAAGAAATTGAAGCAAGGACTCTCTAGTCACATCACTCTGCAAGTTAAGTGGACCCTCACCAAATGCAGAGTAAATGGAAACCAACTTAAGAACCTGGTCTCGTCTACTAACTGCTTTCGGCAGAGTTTCGGCTAGCAAAAGCAAATCCGTTGATAATTTACCGGTATAGGGTTTTCCTGGGAACCTGCCCTGCCATATTGCCTGCAACCATTGCTCGCTCGCTTGTTTATGAGTATTGATAAGTTGCAGCGCAGCTTCCACTCCCGCCTTTCCGCTTACAATATTGTCTCCAGAAAGATAAGCGATCCGATCGAGAAGAGTTGTCATGAATGCTCTGTTCAAAAAAGAATAACTGTTAATAGTTCCAAGTAACCTAGAGTCTCGAGTCGTAACGTCAAAATCAGCGGCTACACTTGCCTCTAGGTTCAAATTCGAAAGCAATGCCGGGATTCTTGCCTTCGTTTCATGCGACATTGTTACCCGCGAGTCATTTTCGATTTCATAGTTTCCGGGTGCCCACGGGTCAGTTACATAGTTACCACCCCGCCCCCTCACACTTGTCATTCCAGTTTTGCCAACCTTTAGTTTTTGTAAAATTTCCATCAAGTCATAATAGACTTGCGCATCGGGGTTGGTTCCAGGGGGAATAACGATCCCTCCCCCTTTGTTAAACTTTATTTCAAGTTCGCCTTTAAGATTTAGTAGATCTTCAACAAACTGTGGAAGGTTCCCAGTAATGGACGGGCTTGATTGGATATGCGCAAGCCGACGAAACAACATACTACAGTTGTAGGCAATGACGTCCTTCTGGCTGACCGCCTCAGATATAGAAGCTGAAAGAGCTAGAATCAGAAGGCCCACACACTTCATCAAAACCAATATTGTCCACATGTCTTAAATATATTAACCAAATGAGGCAAATCGGTACAGAAAACTATGGCTTTGCCACGTTAATCATTAATAAAGTGGATAACTCCGAAGTTTGGAGTATTCCAACAACCGAGTTAACCTCATAGAAATTAAGGCGATAGATTCATTTCCTTACGATGCGTCTGCGGAAAACAAAAAATTCAGATTGGGAAGATTGCGACGGTTCACCCGGCCCAATTGAGATGAAGGGTATCAAGCCAGTGGCTAGCCGAAACAATCTTGATTCCATGCTGTTCGCGGGGGTGTTCCAAATTATTCACTAATTGGATTGAGAGTTGAGGGCTCAGCCTCTGAGTTAGGTAGCGAAGCGGTGGATGAATCGAATCATCGGAGTGCTTCGCTTCGAGGAACAAAAAAGGGGAGCGATTCTTCAGTACAACAAAATCAACCTCACGCTTGTCCCTGTCGCGGAAATAACAAAGCTCCAGTTTAAACCCTTTTACATCATGAGCCCATTGGCAATACTTGAGTAAGGTTGTTGCAACTAGGTTTTCAAATCGTGCCCCTTTAACGTCGGGCTCGTAGGCAGCAGCGCAGTCATAAAAATAGACTTTAGGTTCTTTCCGATAGGCACGAACCAGGCCTTTTGCATAAGGGCGCACAACGAAAATGATATAGAGCCGCTCCAACAACTCGATCCAAGATTTCACAGTGGGTGCCGATACCGACAAATCTTCTGCAAGACTGGCATAGGAGAGCGTTGCTCCGACTCGTTCTCGCAGCAGCTCAATGAGGATCTCAATGGAACGAAGCGCGCCGGTGTTACTCACGTCACGCAAGTCTTCTCGAAGCACGGTATCAAACCGGTTGTTGCGCAGGCGTTCGGCGTCGGTTTCGTGAATATAAGCTTCAGGAAACCCCCCAGTGACTAACAAGCGTTTCAGTCTCTGATCGGTGCTTAATTGTGGAGTGAAGTCTGCAGCCTCATTAATATCGATGGGATGAAGGCGATATGCAAAAAACCTTCCTGTAAGGGGATCGCCTGCTTTTCTGAAGGTTTCTAATCGTGCACTTCCGGTAACAACCAGAGCAGGGGTGTTGTGATACTTATCGACAATACCCTTCAGATGATTTTTCCACCTGGGCATTTTATGTAATTCATCCAGGATGACCAACTCCGTGTCTTTTGGCCAAGCAATATTCTTTATCGTTCTCTTGTCTTCTCGAACGTCCCAGTTGAGATACGTGGGGTTCTTGACCAGTGCTTTTGCCAAGGTCGTTTTTCCTGTCTGGCGGGGACCGGACAAGAAGACCATTTTTTTACGCAAATCCTGCTTTATATACCGGATCAAATACCGCATGCGACAATTATAAATACTGCTTTATAATTGTCACGACAAAACTAAAATCTATTTTATAATTGGATGGCTGTAGAAAACCAATGGAACGGCGGGAGGGACGATGCTCGTGAGAGATATTCGTCCAGGTTCAGCGGGCTCCTATCCGCGCATACTGGCGCAAGTTTTTTCTTAGTTGATTTTGTAGCATGACTCTCACGCTGCAAACACCAGTTGTTCGTTTTGGCTTATGGCCAGTGTAACTCATTGCCACCCTCAGTTGTTTCAAAAATTTATAGCCACGCACCTTATTAAGCCGCGGCCGAACGAACCCGACTGGAGTTAGCCGGATATGCAGGGCATTTGACGATACTCGTCTAGCCAAGTTATGGTAGCCTCGGCAATCGGGATCGGGGTGAGGGTATGCGAAGATTCTTTTTATTCATAGCGTGTTGGTTAGCGTTTGAGGTGTCAGGCGCACCTCTAAGAGTGGGTCTTGTTCTTGATAAGGGGGGCGTGGATGATAAATCTTTCAATGCCGCCGCTGTCAGGGGGGCTACCGAGGCAAAAGAAAAATTAGGCATCCAGCTCAAGATGGTTACAGCTTCTGATGATGCTGCCATTGAGCCAAGCCTTCGAACTTTTGCCCGGCATGGTTATCCACTGGTCATCGGAATCGGTTTTGTGCAGGTGGCAGCCATGAAAAAGGTGGCTCCTGAATACCCTAAAACTCATTTCCTGGTGGTGGATTCAGTCGTTGAGGCGCCCAATGTCCGCTCGATCACGTTTAAAGAACACGAAGGTTCTTATCTAGTAGGGGCAATTGCGGCCCTGACAACAAAAACGGGGATGATTGGATTTATTGGGGGAATGGACATTCCCCTTATCCGCCGTTTCGAAATGGGCTACAAAGCCGGGGCAAAATCAGTGAGTCCAAACATCAGCGTTATTTCGAATTATGTTGGCAGCACATCTGACGCTTGGAAGAACCCCACCAAAGGGAAGGAACTTGCTATCAGCCAATATCAAAAGAAAGTGGATATCACATTTGCCGCAGCCGGTGCTTCCGGTTTGGGAGTCTTCGATGCCGCAGAAGAGATGAAAAAGTATGTCATTGGGTGTGATTCCAATCAAAATGGAATAAAACCCGGGAGGGTTCTCACCAGCATGCTTAAGCGGGTGGATTTGGCCGTGTATAAAACGATAGAACTGGAGCAACAAGGCAAGTTCCAACCCGGCAAAACGGAATGGGGAATTGCAGACGGTGGAATCGACTTTGTGATCGACTCCTTTAACCGTTCTTTAATTTCCCCGCAGGTTGAACAAAAAGCAAATGAACTGAAATCCGAAATTCTGTCGGGCAAAACCAAAGTGCCGGATTACTACGAATCCATGCGCGGCGTGGCTACCCATCGTGGCTGATTTTTCAAATGAACGATTCGCCCATTTCTGCGGTCGAGTTTAACCAAATCTCAAAACGCTTTGGAGCGGTGGCTGCCAACGACAAGGTTTCCTTTCAGATCCCCGCGAGTACGGTTCACGGAGTAGTGGGAGAAAATGGGGCGGGCAAATCCACCATCATGAAGATCCTTTACGGCCTGTATCAGCCTGACGATGGACAAATCCTGCTTGCAGGTAAAAAGACCAATATTCACTCACCTCGCCATGCTATCCAATTAGGAATTGGAATGGTTCATCAGCATTTTATGCTCGTTCCTACCTTGGCTATCTGGCAAAACGTCATTCTGGGAAAAGAAGGGGCCTGGTGGCTCGACAAGAAGGGAATTCTGCAAGAACTGGAGTGCTTGCAGGAACTCTTTGGTTTTGGTCTCGACCTAAACAGGCGAATCGAAGAGTTGGCAGTAGGTCACCAGCAACAAGTTGAAATTCTGAAGTTGCTGTATCGAAAGGCGGACATTCTCATTCTCGATGAACCCACGGCAGTACTGGTTCCCAGTGAAGTGGAGGCGCTTTTCAAACAACTCGGCAGACTGAGGGATTCGAATAAAACCATTATCCTGATTACCCACAAATTAAGAGAAGTGTTCGCCTTAACGGAAAATGTCACCGTGATGAGACACGGAAAGGTAATCGGAACTTTTCCAACCCGCTCTTTGGATGAGCAATCTCTGAGCCAAAAAATGATCGGCCGCAAAGTCGTTCCTCTTGAGAAGGTACAGGAGGTAAAGCAAATGACATCCGTTCTTCAGGTGCAGAATCTTTGCGTAAAACAAGGAAAGAGAACCGTCCTTGATAAGCTTTCCTTTAATGTTCAAGCTGGGGAAATACTGGGTATCGCCGGAGTGGAAGGTAACGGACAAAAGGAACTGGTGGAGGTTTTGTCCAATGTTTCCCCTCATTATGAG
>JACQOU010000351.1 GCA_016207775.1 Deltaproteobacteria bacterium | reverse complement strand
GTCACAGCCTGCCAAAACCAGAGATTCGTGTCTGAATGCTTCATCATCTTCATTTGATCTCGAAGCTCCAGGTACTGCCGCCAGTTGGCAGGAAATTTTCTCATGGCGAGCCCTGCATGCAGAATAAAAAGCAGGAAGATTAACAGGCCAATTCCCGCGACAAGTTGCGGATATCCTTCTCCTGTGGGTGAGAGAAAGGATGCCTCCATCATCTTTGCCACAAAGTACATGGCATCTTTGCCCAACAAGATAGTGGATACCAGCATAATGTGCGCCCACAAAAACAGGGCCAGCAACAGTCCGGAAACACTCTGGGCAAAATCCAACCGCGCCGGTACGGGGCTTGCTTTTACCGAGTCGTCACATAAGGTATTCATCCTATTTTCCTGTAAGTCATATTACCAACCCTACCATTGAGCTTACGAGCGCTGTGCTTTGTGCCGCTTCGTAAGCAGGGAGGCTGCAAAAGTCGATCGGGGACGCTTCAGCTTCTTCAGTGATAATTTCCTACGCTCGAAAGGCCGCTTCGGTTGTTTCCTTAACACATACTATGACTTTCGAGCAAGCAATTGAGCATAAAAAAACGCCCTCTTGTGTCCGAACGAACTCAAGAGGGCGTTAAAAGTGCTCTCTTTAGAAGTCTAGAGCAACCATCACTCTCATAACGTCATTTTTGACTTCGTTCATCGCTTCGAAGTTCCACTCGTACTCAAACAAGAACTTCAAAACGTCGACCGGCATCAACCAAGCAACGTTAAAGCCTTGAGTATCGTTACCGGACTTTACGTTCCAGTTATAACGATAGGTGCCGTAACGCAATCTCAGCTCACCGTAAGGAATGAGGTTTGTGTACAAGGAGAAATAATCCCCGTACCTCTTAAATGAGCCCGAAGCCGCCTCAGAAATTACGGCAAGCGCGGTACCGATATTGATCTTGAAGTTTTTGAGCAGCCTGACATCAACCAACCCATAATCGGTGTTGAAGTTCAAACCGGCTATCCACATTCCTGATGCATTAGGATTCCATTTCTCATACAGCGCCGATCCAATCAGTTTCACTTTCGAGATTCTGCTCGAGGTCCACCTTAATCCAAAGGCAACCGTGGTTGCATCATTGGAAGTAAGCTTAGGATCACCGTTCTCAGTTCCAAGTCCCTGAACCACATAAGTGTCAACCGTTTCGGTGTTAAACAGGTTCCATCTTACGTTGAGTCCTGGGGCTGCCCAGATATTGGCAAACATCCTGTTGTCGCGGAAAGTGCTCAGACCACCCACACCACCGTAGAAATAATGGAATCGAGTGTTATCGCCGAAAGGCACCAGTATCTTTCCGAATTGGAAACCGACTAGTGAGGTGGGCCGAAAGTCCACGGTGAAAAATGTCGCGTTAACAATTTCACCCATAAAAGATACTTTCGGTGACGCCTTTGCTTTCAAAAAAACATGGAAGTGCTTGTTATCAAATTGTGCTGCACTAAAGGTGCCATTCGGAATTTCCATCGTAGCATCGACACGTCCCATGAGTGCCGCACCCTCACGCGCACCTCCTTTGGGCTCAGCATCCGATGCGGTTGCCGTTGCACCTTTTATCCAACCTTCTAACTTCGCTAAGTCATCTCCCTGCAGGGTCCCTTCATGGTCAATGCCTTTCGCTCTTCGCCAAAGTTCACTTCCATTCGGGTCACCGGCCTTAACGACCTTTAACGCGGCTTCGAAGCTCGAAGCCGAATTCTCATGACACCTCGTACACTTCTTTTCGAGTGCCGGAAGTACATGATGTTCGAAGTAGTTCTTATCCAACGTTTCCGCCGACGCCACTAGAGACGCAAACAAAAACGACAAACCTGCACTTTGAAGCAAAAAATAATTTTTCAATGTGATTCCCTCCACGCTCCCAGTTAAAATGCGATTAATGATAATGCCATCTATAAAAAGCTGTAAAGTTTTAAAAATTCTACGCTGCGTCCTTGGTTAATTATCGTTCTGAATGATTGACCATAGGTATATGGTTATGTAGTGTAACGATCCGAAGCGCTAAGAAAGGTGGCAAGGGCATGGAAAGCCAAAAAAAAATTTCTACGACTGTCTATATTACACAAGAGCAAAACAATGCCCTCAAACTGCTAAACCAAAAAACCAAAGTTCCCATCGCCGAATATATCCGCGAAGGGATTGACTTAGTGCTTGAGCGACATAAACATCTGCTGCCGGGACAAATGATGCTTTTGGATGAAGTTCCTCCGGGTAAGACTTCACATCGACGTCCCATGGATAATTAAATTCTGTCGCGTTTCGCGACAGAATTTATCCTGAGGCGATAGCCGAAGGATCTCGTGGTAAAGGCTATTGACTGACCAACAACGCATCAGGAATTTTTGCATTATTGCTCATATCGATCACGGTAAATCGACACTTGCCGATCGTTTCTTAGAGCTAACCGGTGCCCTTTCAAAAAGGGAAATGCGCAGTCAGTTTCTCGATCAGTTGGATATTGAAAGGGAGCGCGGGATTACAATCAAGGCGCAGTCCGCACGCTTGAATTTCAGATCGAAAGATGAACTGGAGTATGTACTCAATCTAATTGATACTCCGGGGCATGTTGATTTTGTCTACGAGGTATCGCGAAGCTTAGCAGCCTGCGAAGGCGCTGTGTTGGTGGTCGATGCCTCGCAAGGGGTGGAAGCTCAGACGCTGGCCAATGTTTATCTTGCGCTGGAGGCTGGTTTGGAAATCATCCCAGTGCTTAACAAGATCGACCTTCCAGGCGCCGACATTGAACGCACAAAAAAGGAGATTGAAGACATCATCGGTATTTCGACAGAGCGAGCCGTTTCCATTAGCGCCAAGGAAGGTACGAACATTAAGGAAGTTTTGGAACAGGTTGTGCGGTTTTTCCCTGCTCCCAAAGGGGATCCCAATAAACCGCTACAGGCTCTAATCTTTGATGCTTGGTTTGATAGCTACCAAGGGGTCGTTGTGCTTGTTCGAATCGTAGAGGGAACCCTGCGCCCCAGCGAGCACATCCATATGATGCACATGGGTACCGAACATGAAGTCCAAAAGATAGGCGTGTTCACTCCCCATGCTCAAATGGTCAAGGAGCTTTCCGTCGGAGAAGTGGGATTTGTCATTGCCAATATCAAGAACATTCGCGACGTAAAGATCGGCGATACCATTACTCTTGCCGAGCGACCAGCAGAAAAAAGCTTGCCAGGATTTAAGGAAGTAAAGCCGATGGTTTTCAGCGGCATTTATCCAGTCGACAGCGGCACATTCCCCCAACTCAAAGCCGCATTGGAAAAACTCAGTCTCAATGACAGTGCGTTTACGTTTGAGCCGGAAAGCTCCGATGCCCTTGGTTTTGGCTTTCGATGCGGCTTCCTTGGCTTACTTCATATGGAAATTGTGCAGGAGCGGCTTGAACGCGAGTTTGGCCAGCTGCTGGTAACCACTGCTCCAACGGTGCTTTACAGGGTCAACACCGCCAAGGGACCATTGAGCCTGTACAATCCTTCGCAGCTTCCCCCGATTCAGGAGATTTTGTCTATAGAGGAACCGATCGTCCATGTCACCATTCACACGCCGGAAGAATTCCTCGGCAACCTTTTAAAGCTGTGCGAGCAACGGCGCGGGTGCCAGACCAACCTGCACTACCATTCACCGAAACGGATTCTGCTTGAGTACGATCTTCCATTCAATGAAGTGGTGCTTTCGTTTTACGACAGGCTCAAAAGCCTGAGCCGTGGCTACGCAAGCATGGACTATGAGTTTGTTCGATTCGAGGAAAGCAATGTTGTGAAGATGGACTTATTGATCAATGGTGATCCCGTCGACGCATTAAGTTGGATTGTCCACAAGGAAAAGGCGTACTATCGCGGACGTGAATTGGTTCAGAAAATGAGGTCTATGATTGAACGGCAGCTCTTTGAGATCATCATTCAAGCCGCCATTGGCAACAAGGTGATTGCAAAGGAGCGTATTGCTCCCTTGAGAAAAAATGTGACTGCCAAATGTTATGGAGGAGACATCACCAGAAAGCGCAAGCTTTTGGAAAAACAGAAGGAAGGCAAAAAGCGCATGAAGCAAGTGGGACGGGTGGAAATTCCGCAAAAGGTCTTCCTGGCGGCTTTGTCTTTGGATTGAACCACTCATGGCTCGAACCCTGCAAAGGTTTCTAAAACTTTTAATAGGTGCGACGACAGTTGCTCTGCTCTTTCGCCTTTTTATTTTTGAAAGCTTCCTCATCGTTTCTCCGTCAATGGCGC
>JACQOU010000371.1 GCA_016207775.1 Deltaproteobacteria bacterium | reverse complement strand
TTCATTGATAGCCCCCATTTAGGCACGTTAAAGCCTTCCCGCTTGTCTGTATGTGCCGAGGAACAGCCCCTTCTTAAGCTCGTCGGGGAGGGGCGTTTGTCCGTCACGATCCTTAAACAGATAACTTTTTACCACACATCACCTTTTTGAATTAGCTCGGAGGCAACCCTTTCAATGCGCTCCCGTAGTGCAACACTAACTTTCTGATCTTCTAATGCCATATGGGTATCAGCTTTCAGAACAATCTCCCTGGCCTTTTCAGTAGCCCGGTCCTTGAGAATGTCTTTGACTTTCTTTCTCGGTACGAACGCATATGCGAAGTCACATTCCATGGCATTGGCCATTTTCTTCAGCGTATCCAACGTTACCCTGCCTTGGGCTTCGCGTCTTTCTGCTTGTGCCGTTGTCGACAGTGAAACTCCAGCGCGCTTGGCCAGTTTGGCCAACTTTATTCCCAGTACGTGCCTCATATAGTGGATCCACCCCGGACGAACCTGAGTCTGTTGTATTGATTTGCGTAAAACCGCGGCGCGCCTGTCTAGCTGGGCTTGGGCAATCAGGTCTACGGATCGCATCTGATGACTCCTCCCAATATTTTGCGTATTTTTACAATACCTTGCAAGATACAATTCACGAACATCTTGCAATTAGGCAATAGAGGAGCGTGCTGCTAGACATCGTACCACGTTACGCCATTGTCGTAGGAAATCTCTATTCGAGGCAATGGCTCGACAGTTACCAGTAAATCCTTTCCCATCTGGTTGTCGAGTTTATAGTCCGTGACCTCCCGTACCTGCGGATGTTCCAAAAGCGCATCCCTCGTATCCTGAAGCAAGTTCTGCGCGCATTTAATTCTAAAAGTCCTTCGCCCTCGTTGGAGCTGTTGGTCAACAAGTTTATGTAGCTCTATCTTCACGTTGTTAGGAAACGGCATACAAATTATTCTACCTTGCCAATTGCTATCAGTTTCATTTTACGGGATAGCTGTGACAACACGGTGACACACGGTGTGTCTTTGGCATTGTCCTTATCCTTATCCTTATCTCCAATCGCTCCAGGTGGAACTATAGGAGCTAAAGCCATACCACCAGCCCCAGGCGTCGCATTTACTTGTTGGATATCCAATTAGCCACGTATAGGGTGGCTGTTTGCAGGTAATGCTCGTTACAGTTTGGCCAGCATATCGCCCGGCGGAATACCAACCATCATAATAATAACCGGAACGCCTGCAAGTACTCTGACTTTCCATACACTGAGTGTTTCCACAGTCTACCAAATAGATCGCCGATGCAATCTGACTCATATTGCAAACGTTGTAAGTGGCAAACAGCTGGCTCAAGGTTGATTCTGAGAATGGGCTAGTGAAGTTACATGTCGTATAGGTGTCGCTTCCGTACTCGCATTGATCGCGCCGTTCATAGTTTCGAATTTTATATCTCAGTGTAACTGTAATAGTTGCTCGCACTTTTGGGGAGGTAGAAGCACTCTGTGAATTCGAATCTGTTGACCCCGAGGGGCTGCCGTTACTGCTTCCGCTGCTGGAACTAGAGCTGGAAGAACTGCAGGTTGTTCCAAGCTGGCACATCCTGTCTTCCGGCACCGGATTAAACGTCCCAAAATACGCTTTATCGAAGGTTCCAAACGTACCATTTCCATTTCCAGACTTGAAGGTATCCATGGCTGCTTTCATGCCGTTCTTCCACCTATTTGAATCAATCTCAATCACATTAGTTCCCGCAATGGTTCCATTCTGGGCAAAGCGTGCGGCCAGCTCATTCACCACTCTCACCGGCGAGATCTTGTCTGGCGATACCTTATTGTCCTTCAAAAATTGAGAAAACGTTGCAAGTAAAAACGCGGCCTTTCCTTCATCTGAATTCGGTTCACCCGGTTTTGTCGGCGGATTAGGCAAAGCCATGATTGTGCTTTTTTCAGAACCCCAAAGCTGGCTTACCTCGGTTATCGCAGCGTCCGTGGCCTCCTTGAACTGCGACATGGAGATCGTTCCATCCTTAATCTTAGTTAAAACTCGCTCCTTCACTTGTGTGGTCATGGGGGTGACCGGCGCAGTCTTTTTGTCCGTGCCATCTTCTAGAACAACGCTAAGCTCCTCCGTTTCCCTGAGTGTCACAAGGCTTCCTGTCGCTTCATCCGTGTAGGTGCCTCCAGCCGATACTATTTCCACCGGCTCAATGGTCTTTGGAAGTGCAAGCGAATATTCGCCATTGGAATTCGTGTAGCTCGAAGCAAGCAAGGTCCCGCGAGCGCCATTTTCGATCTTGTAAGCATTTACGGACGCGTTACTCACGCGGCCAAGCTGTACCACCCCGGAGATTTCAACGGTGTTCTCTAATGCCGTATTGGTTCCACAGGATATTATTGACGTAACCAAAATGATAGTAATTGCAACTACGAGGAATGGGAATTTCATTTTTCTCAACATACGTTCCACCTATTTTTTTATACTGACCTTCTTTATCGTAATCTCATAAAGTCCGCTGTGAATCTCCACTCCGTTTACTATCTCTCCCAGGGAGGTTTTCGGATCTTCCTGCCCGAAAAGCAGATAATGCACCGAGATGCTAAAGAAATCCGAAAGCCTCTTTAAATGCTCCGGGTTTCTCGGTATCCGACCGCCATCGCCAACCCATTCGCTTACGGTCTTTGCCGGAAGAGAGATTTTCGCCGCAAGCTCTCGTGAGGAAAGATTCTTCTCTTCCATCAACTGTTGCAAAACCACGCCAAATTTATTCACGGTCAAATTCATTTTCGCACTTTTCTATGAAATAATTTTGCTCATCTCTCTTTTCGCTCGAAATGGATGATAAGCGGCTCGGTTTGAGCAATTACCTGCCAAGTAACTTTCTAGTTGTGCTTTGGCCTATGAGGCTTCCGCCATCCAATCGCTAGTTCGATCATATTGCAGCGGCATGACACCCAAAGACATCCCCTCTTTATTAGACGAACAATGTAGTGAATCTCAGTGAAAACACTCGTTCTTTCCCCACATCACTTCGACAGTCCACCAACCTTAGCGCTACACCCTACAGCACGTCACACAAGGATCGGGCTTTGAGGCTTCTGACATAATCCCAGCAACGGGTCTCAAAATAACTACGCACGCCCTAATGCCTGCCGGAAAAGCCTTGTCCGCCGGTAAAAATTCATTGGGTTGAAGTGCAGCGTCTTTACCGCCGCCCTTGTACTTATTGCTCTATTCCTTCAAAATTAAGTCATGTGAAAGCGGAGCCTACGACAACATGACGCGAGCATACGAAATGCATGAACTAATCGGGCGGGGCGGGATGGCCGAGGTCTATCGGGCAAACCTTCTTGGCCCCAGCGGCTTTAGCAAAGTAGTCGCGCTCAAAAAAATTCATCCATTCTATGCGAATGATCGTCATTTTCAGGAATTATTCCTGAATGAGGCACGCCTTTTGGCAAAGCTGTCTCACCCCAATATTGTCCAGGTGTTGCAGGTCGGTTTCGACGATGACTCCCCCTACCTTATCCTTGAATGGATTGAAGGCAGAACGTTAAAGCAGATTTTGGAAAATACCCTGCTTGGGAAAAGGCTACTTCCCGAGCCCGTCATAAGAAGCATAATGAAGGGAATTTTATCAGCCCTGGTCGCGGCCCATGAATTTGAAGATCCGGAGACAGGGAGGACAGCGCCTATCATTCACCGGGATCTTAGCCCGCATAACGTAATGATCGATAAGAACGGTATGGTGAAAGTTCTGGATTTTGGTGTCGCCAAGATCTTAGGAGGCAAGGGCGATTTCACAAAATCCGAAGCCTTCAAGGGGAAATTCCCATATATGTCGCCGGAAATGGTCCTTGGCGAGCAAGTCAGTGAGCGTTCGGATCTGTTCTCGCTGGGAATCATCTGCTTTGAAATGCTGACAGGCTCCAGACTTTTCAGGGGCAATTCTGATTTCGAATGCCTTGAACTGATAAAAAAAGGCTCTATTCCGGAAATCTCATCGCTGCGACCATCGGTATCAGAAGCGTTAGCCGGATTCACAATGAAGCTTCTTAGGAAAAATCCCATGGAGCGCATGCCGTCAGCGAAAGTAGCGTTAAAGGAGCTTGCCGCTATCAAACGCCCAAAATATGCATCCCCAGCAAAAATGGCTCGTTTGGCGACGATTAATGGCTTCAGGCAAAGCTACCCACTGCTGGGGA
>JACQOU010000370.1 GCA_016207775.1 Deltaproteobacteria bacterium | reverse complement strand
GTCTAGCACAGCTCAATACTCATGATATGTTTCCTTTTGCGACGTATTGGACAGGAAAAGACGTGGTTTTAAGAAAGCGGGTATACAAGGTCCCCGAAAAGCAGTTTGTTGCGGAAAAGAAAATGCGAATGGCCACTAATCAGTTCCTAATAAAGACGCTCAGGCAGCTGGGTTTTCTTTCACGAAGGGCCAAAAGTGCGCGCGATGGTCTGGGCGCTTGCCTTGCCCTGCTTGCGAGCAGCCCAGCGAAAAGGGTGCTGCTGGATTTAGATAACTTAATGCTTACCACCGAGCCGCAGAACATGCCTGGAACGACAAAAGAGCATCCCAATTGGCAACGCAAGAACAAGTGGCCTTTTTCACAAATACAGAAAAGCCGCACCATTGCTGAACTGCTTAGGCAACTCGATCGAAACCGAAAGGTGGGTTCCTCTTAAATGACCAGTCCCGGACATTCTCACATTACCGCAGACGACATTTATTTGTTCAATGAAGGAAATCATTTTCGACTCTACGAAAAATTAGGAGCCCGACCTGCCGAGCACAAAGGCATTCGGGGAACTTATTTTGCCGTATGGGCGCCCAACGCTCGAGGCGTGGCAGTCGTTGGAGATTTTAACGGCTGGAACCGGCAGGCTAACCCACTCACACCTGCACAATCGTCCGGAATCTGGGAAGGGTTTATTCCTGGCATTGGAAAGGGTGAGCTTTATAAATACAGTATCGACGGACAACAGGGCATAGTAGATAAAACTGATCCCTTCGCGTTTTATTGTGAAGTTCCCCCGAAAAGCGCTTCCGTCGTTTGGGACCTTGCGTATCAATGGCAGGATGAACCGTGGACTCAACACAGAAGCGCCCATTCGCTCAAAAGTCCAATGGCTATCTACGAAGTCCATGTGGGGTCTTGGAAACGAGGCACCAGTGGCAGTCGTTGGCCCAATTACCGACAACTTGCTCATGAACTCGCTGAACACGTCAAACGATTGGG
The DNA here is from genome assembly GCA_016207775.1 of Deltaproteobacteria bacterium. Classification (GTDB taxonomy): domain Bacteria; phylum Bdellovibrionota; class FAC87; order UBA2466; family UBA2466; genus JACQOU01. Next base: position 2,769 of record JACQOU010000370.1, on the reverse strand, counting down.
CTTCACTCATGTTGAACTCGTCCCCATCATGGAGCATCCTTTTTATGGCTCCTGGGGATACCAGATCCTCAATTACTACGCTCCGACCAGCCGCTACGGCTGTCCTCAGGATTTCATGTACTTTGTGGATTACATGCACCAGCAGGGGATTGGTGTTTTTCTGGACTGGGTTCCGTCGCATTTTTCACGGGATGCTCACGGACTGTATGCTTTTGACGGTACCCATCTTTATGAGCATGCGGATCCCCGGCAGGGGTACCATCCGGATTGGGGCAGCCACATCTTCAATTACGGCCGTCATGAAGTGCGGAGTTTCTTGATTAGTAATGCGCTCTATTGGTTTGATAAGTTTCATGTCGATGGACTCAGAGTGGATGCCGTCGCTTCAATGTTGTATCTCGATTATTCCAGGAAAGAAGGAGAGTGGATTCCTAACGAGCAAGGGGGAAAAGAAAACCTTCCAGCCATACACTTTATCAAAAGGCTCAATGAAGTCGTTTATCAACATTATCCGGATGTACACATGATTGCAGAGGAGTCGACTGCATGGCCAGCCGTTTCACGGCCGACTTTTGCAGGCGGACTTGGATTTGGAATGAAATGGGATATGGGCTGGATGCACGATACGCTTGTTTATTTTTCCAAAGACCCTATTCACAGAAAACACCATCACAATACCATCACCTTTCGAATGCTTTATGCCTTTAATGAAAATTTTGTTCTTCCTCTTTCACACGATGAAGTCGTCCACGGTAAGTGCTCTCTGCTTTCGAAAATGCCTGGCGATGATTGGCAGCAATTTTCCAATCTGCGCCTGCTGTACTCCTACATGTATTCGCAGCCGGGGAAGAAGCTTCTTTTTATGGGTGCCGAACTGGGACAACGCGAGGAATGGCATCATGAAAGCGAGCTACGGTGGGAGCTGATGCAATACCCTCACCATCGAGGCCTAAGCTTGGTGCTTTCTGATTTGAATAAACTGTATCAGCAGGAAAAAGCGCTTCATGAATTTGACTTCGAACCAGCGGGCTTCGAATGGATCGATGGCGCCGACACGAGCCAAAGTGTTCTTTCCTTTTTGAGAAAAGGCAGTCGCACTCAAGAGGTTATCCTGATCGTTGGTAACTTCACGCCAGTCCCCCGCAATAACTACCGAATCGGTGTCCCGCTTGCAGGTAAATGGAAAGAAATATTCAACAGCGACCAAACAAAGTACGGTGGGAGCGGAGTGGAAAACCCCTGGGATATTATCGCCGTGGATGTGCCGACTCACGGAAGACAACACTCGATTGAAATCACTCTGCCTCCTCTGGGCTGTGTATTTTTGAAGCCGATTTAGGGAAAGGATGTTTTATGGATAAGAAGAAGTTTTTTACCGATGTTTTTGGGTTGAGCCAAGGCGAGGTCGTATGCGTCCTTTCTGATTTTCCAAAACAGCAATCCGATGACAGTCCGGCTTGGAAAGAAATCCGATCGATGGCCCAGGAATGGCACCAGACCTTTGGCGAACTTGGCAAGGAGAGTGGATTCAAAGTATTTCCCTTGTTTTTATTCCCTTCCACACACGTCAATGGGGGAGAGCTGCCCCTCGATTATACGGTGGATGGAGCGACACTGGACTGCGTCCTGTCCCAAAGCACGCTGGCTGTTGCACTGACACAATTTTCTGCCTCTGCTGCCCTCGGCTCACGTACGCTTGCGCAGAACGATTTTAGAGTGGCGAGTTTGCCAGGGGTAGCCAGGCGGATGGAAAGAACTGCGCTGGCAGCCGATTATTCGGTTGTGCACCAACGCAGCCGTATTTTGGGTGAACTTTTCAACGATGCGATTGGGGGAGAAGTTCAGTTTGCTACGGGTCATGAATGCTATTTCGACCTGCGATTTCGAAAAGCGTTTTGCGATGACGGACAACTGCCGCGCAATAAAAAGGGATTTCGGCTGATCAACCTGCCAAGCGGCGAAACGTGCATTACCCCTTATGAAGGTGAGCGTCCGAACACACCCAGTTTAACGCAGGGTCAGATTCCCGCAGAGTTTGACGGCGAAATACTCGTACTTGATGTCGAAGCGAATCGCATTCGAAAAGTGACCGGCCCGCACTCGATTGCTCAAAAATGGCAACACTTTTTCGATGAGGATGAGGCCCGGACTAATATCGCGGAATTTGCATTTGGTTGTAACCCCAAGGCAGTCGTTTGGGGCAATATTCTCGAGGATGAGAAAGCGGGTTTCCACTGGGCTTTTGGACGAAGCGATCATCTGGGGGGAACAATGAAGGCATCGGATTTCCGAAAAAATGCCATTCACGAAGACAAAGTATATGCGAAAGGCTCTAAAATCGGACTCAAGCAGGTCCTGCTCAAAAAACAGACGGAAACAATTGATGTAATCAAAGAAAGCAACTACGTTTGTTTCTAATGTGAACAGTCCACAAAGCCCGACCACAGCATCTTCGGTATGGGTAAATGGACTATTCACAGGAACGGACATTGAAAATTCTCCCAACTTGAATTACAAAAGAAATTCATTACTTGCCGGCGTAGCTCAGTGGTAGAGCAGCTGATTTGTAATCAGCAGGTCGCGGGTTCGAGTCCCATCGCCGGCTTTCCCCAACCTGGTATTGCCAGCCACGGTTGAAATAAAGTAGCTTCATGAGCTGCTTCGGGAAGGAAAATCGATCCACGGTCTTTCACAATGGAGAGGTTCCCGAGTGGCCAAAGGGATCAGACTGTAAATCTGACGGCTCTGCCTTCGGAGGTTCGAATCCTC
>JACQOU010000349.1 GCA_016207775.1 Deltaproteobacteria bacterium | reverse complement strand
TGGCTTCTTTCTTTTCTTTTTTGCATCCATTCATATTTACGTGATTACCACGCAAGCTGCCAACATTGGGCCCTTCGAGTCTGCCGATAGATTTGTAACCGGGTGGATGTGGCCCATTTATCTTTTGCTCATTTTTATGGCTGAAATTCACGCGGCTGTGGGCGTCTACCGTCTTGCCATGAAGTGGGGAACTTTTGATGGAGCGAATCCCCAAGCAAATCGAAAACGGTTAAAGTTAGTAAAAAACTTGCTGACAGCCTTTTTTATCACGCTTGGGCTTTTAACTTTTGCAGCATACATGAAAATCGGAATCGAGCATCGAGATCATGCAGGGGAGCGGTATGTTCCCGGTATTTCGTCCCAACAATGAACGAATGAGGATTGGAGCATGAAAGTAGTTTATACAGATTCATTGGTGATTGGAGGGGGGCTCGCAGGGCTTCGTGTGGCAATCAATACCAAGAAGCGGGGGCTGGACACTATTGTTCTTTCCCTCATTCCTGCTAAGCGGTCCCATTCCTCTGCTGCCCAAGGAGGGATGCAGGCCTCGCTCGCAGCCTGTGTTAAATCCGTCGGAGATAATGAAGATGTCCATTTTTCTGACACGATAAAGGGAAGTGACTGGGGAGCAGATCAAGACGTCGTTAGGATGTTTGTTCATACCGCCCCAAAGGCAATCCGCGAGCTATCTCACTGGGGCGTTCCGTGGAGCCGTGTGCGCAAGGGAAACCGCGAAGTGATCATTAATGGCCAGAAGGTCACTATTACGGAAAGAGATGAAGCCCACGGTTTGATTACTGCTCGTGATTTTGGTGGCACAAAGAGCTGGCGCACGTGTTACACGTCCGATGGAACCGGACATACGATGCTCTACGCCGTCGATAACAAGGCGATTGAGATGGGGATTCCTGTTCATGAGCGCAAGGAAGCTATCTCCCTTATTCATGACGGGAAGACATGTTACGGTGCGGTTGTCCGCGATCTCGTTACCGGCGAGCTCATCGCTTATCTTGCCAAAGCCACAACCATTGCAACCGGCGGGTACGGTCGTATTTACGCGATAACTACCAATGCGGTTATCAGCGAGGGCATTGGAACGGCCATCGCGCTTGAGACGGGTGTCGTGCGGTTTGGAAATCCAGAGGCCGTACAGTTCCATCCTACCGCTATTGTGCCAGTGGGCATTCTGACGACCGAAGGTTGTCGTGGGGACGGTGGTCTTCTTAAGGATGTTGATGGCTACCGATTTATGCCTGATTACGAGCCCGAGAAAAAGGAGCTGGCTTCCAGAGATGTTGTTTCCCGTAGGATGACTGAGCATATGCGAAAAGGAAAAGGGGTTAAATCTCGATATGGCGACCATTTGTGGCTCGACATTACGCTCCTTGGAAAACACCATATCGAAAAAAATCTTCGGGAAGTTAAAGAAATCTGCCAATACTTTTTGGGAATTGATCCCGTTAAAGACTATATTCCCGTACGACCGACTCAGCACTATTCGATGGGCGGTATCCGGACAAAATACACTGGGGAAAGTTCTACTCTTCGCGGCCTTTTCTCGGCTGGAGAAGCTGCATGCTGGGATATGCATGGTTTTAACCGTCTTGGCGGTAATTCTGTCGCTGAGACCATCGTGGCAGGGATGATTGTTGGCCATTATGCGGCGGATTACTGTCGCGATCATAGCGTCGATTTTAATACCTCGCTGGTTGAAAAGACTATTGCCCGCGAACAGAAAAAAATTGATGAAATCCTCGAACGTCCACAAGGCGAGAATGTGTTTCAGCTCAGGGAAGCAATGCAGGCCACAATGATGGAAAACGTAGGTATCTTCAGACAGGGAGATGCCTTACAAAAGGCCGTAAACGATCTTAAGGCGCTCCTTAAACGAAGTAAGAATATCGCGATCAAAACCAAAGTTCGACACGCGAATCCCGAATTGGTTGAGGCGATTCGGGTTCCCAAGATGATTAAGGTTGCGCTCTGTGTTGCGCAGGCGGCGCTCCTACGCACAGAAAGCCGTGGCGCTCATGCGCGTGAGGATTGTCCAGCCAGAAACGACAAAGAATGGCTTAAACGAACGCTTGCGTACTGGAAGAATGAGGACGATGGGATGCCGACGATAGAATATGAAAATCTGGACATTATGAAAATGGAGATGCCGCCAGGCTCACGAGGATACGGAAAGGACAACACGATTCACCATCCAGATACAGAACGACGGCTCAAGCAAGTAGAAGAAATTAAAAAATCTAAACCTAAGGCAGATCGATTTGAGCTTCAGAAGGCCTTGATGGATTTTCCGATGCCGGAGGAGTATCGGGGCAAAAATGAACGGATAGGAGTGGGTTGCCAATGAGCGGAAATGGAAGAAAACTTAAATTTCATATCTTCAGATTTGATCCTCAACAGCCGGGCGATAAACCCAGGATGCAGACTTACGAGGTGGAAGAAGCTCCGGGTATGACGATTTTTATTGCCCTCAATGACATTCGAGCGAAGCATGATACTTCGTTGCAATTTGATTTTGTTTGTCGCGCCGGTATTTGCGGAAGCTGTGGCATGGTGATTAACGGCAGACCGACGCTTGCCTGTCGCACACTTACGAGCAAGTTCCCCAACGGGGAAATTTCACTCCTGCCGCTGCCTGCGTTTGAACTGATCGGGGACCTTTCAGTGAACACAGGCAAATTCATGCGCATTATGACCGAGCGGATTGAGGGCTGGATTCACGCAAATGGCGAGAAGGTGAATTTGGATTCACTCGAAGAACGTATGGATCCTGACCGAGCGGATGAAATCTATGAGCTCGACCGTTGTGTGGAGTGTGGTTGTTGTGTTTCAGCGTGTGCAACAAAGAGAATGCGCGATGAGTTTCTTAGTGCTGTAGGCTTTATGAAGATTGCACGATTTGAAATGGACCCTCGGGATAAGCGCACCGATCGTGAATATTACAATATCCTTGGTAATGACCAAGGCGTCTTTGGCTGCATGACCCTCTTAGGGTGCGAGGACACATGTCCCAAAGATCTTCCTCACCAAAACAGAATTGCTTATCTAAGAAGGAAAATGCTGGGGGCGGCGCGGAAGGTGGCAGCGTCAGCGCCGGCAAGGATTGGCTCGCCCTGATATTTCATGGGTTTTCAGCTGTCTCTGATGCATTTCTGCGCCCACACAACAACTTTGGTTGTTATGTCGAGTACCAGCTGAAGATCATCTCGGGATAGCTCGACGATACCTTCTTCGTATCTTCTCACGGTAGCATATTCGGTCAACACTCCAAGTTCATAACCACTTGGGGCTTGGACTTTAGGTGGCAGTTTTTTGAGGAGTAAGTTCAGATCATGTGTATGTGGGTAGGCAATTTGGTGATAGCAAAGAACGGACTTGATGCTCTTTTCGATTGCCTGTTGGGCAATAAAACACACATTTTCTGGCCTACCCCCGCCGGCTGCAAATAGCTTACCTGCAGACTTACAATCTCCCTCGGCAATTCGTAGGAGTTCCTCAGCGTATTCTTTTTTATAGAGTATCTCTTTAGCAACCATCTTCACCTGTCCTGGTAAATAACCTTGCCATATTTGTGAATATCAAAGCAAACTCCTCCAACATCCTTTTTCTTATTGAATGTTTCCTCATCCAGCAGAACCCAATCGACAGGAACATCTTCCACTGGAAATTCACACAGAATGCGCTTCTTATTCTGTTTCAGCTCATTTCTGGAATGAAAGATGACACATATATCGATATCAGAAAGAGCGGTTGCACGTCCTTCGGCTGCTGAACCAAATAGATAAACCAGTCTTGGCTTACAGAGTGTGAGCAGTCTGGTTCGAATTGCTTCTACAAGAGCCGTGATCTGTGCTTCAGAGATTATTGTGGGCTTAAGTCTTTCAGCCAATATTCCCATATGCCAGGTAATTAAATGATACGGTCACTGAAGAGTCAAATTGCTATGCGCCCAACACCTTCATTTACTAATCAGTTCAGTCAAGATCATTGCAAAACCGACTCAGGGTTTTTTGCCTAGTTGACGAGATCCTTCGGGCCTACGGCCCTCAGGATAAATTTTGTCGCGAAACGCGACAAAATTTAGTTAAAAGCCAAGATTCCAAGGCCCAACAAGTTCCCAGTTTTTTGCTAGAGGTTGATTATCTCTCGCCGTAAGGGATACTACTTTGCCGCTAATCCAATTTGGTTCAGCAATCTTTTCAATATTGAGAAGTTCTTGTGGATTTGGCGAACCCATTTTCACTTCGACTGGACACACTTTTCCCCGGGCTTCTACCAGAAAGTCGATTTCCTGCCCATCACGAGTGCGCCAGAAATGGATTTCCACCTCTCTCGCCTGATGCCTAAATGAGCCTAAAATATTTCCAAAGACATGTGTTTCAAAGGCAGCACCTCCCATGGGTCCGAGCCGCAACATTTCACTTTCCCGCCAACCAGCCAGATAAGCTGCAAGCCCCATGTCCAAACTGAATTTCATCAATAAGCAATGGTGGGCGCAGGCCGTTGCTAAATAATACGGGGTCTGCATTAGCTCGCGCCCGGACCTGAAGGTCATCCAAATCGATATATTGTCGATCGGTTTCGGCGCATTTCTTGAGGAGCGAACTCTTTCCGACCTGGCGTGGCCCAAGCAATCACCACACTGGAAAAGGAGTAAGATGCGGTGCTGGGACGGTTAAAATTGGCTCTAAAGATCTGTTAATCCAGCCGTTTGGCATTTCCAAACCATACTATATTTTTGCCAAAAGCTAAACCTGCATATCACTTATCTCCTATTGGGACTGCGAACAGGGCTCTTGCAAAATGGGAACTGGCGGAATACTATCCGGAAATAGAGCGCAAAAGCGGAGTTTAATCCGCCAGTGTTGCCTCGGTGATGTAACATGTTAAAATTTAAGCGATTATGCTCTCCATCTGAAGCCAGCAGTTTTTTCTTGTTTGGCCCACGCGGAAGCGGAAAAACCACTTTTTTACATGAGTTTTTTGGCAACCAAAAGACCCTATGGTTTGACCTTTTAGATCGAGACGTTGAAGACCGGCTGAGTCGTTCCCCTAATGATCTTTTCGCTGAAATCAGGGAGGGCGCCGGCACTGTAGACTGGGTCGTGATTGATGAAGTGCAACGCATTCCCATGCTACTCGACATTGTTCATCGGATCATTGAAACTTCGGATTTCAAACCGCCAAAATTCGCCCTTACCGGCTCGAGCGCGCGCAAACTGAAACACGGCTCCGCAAACCTTCTGGCCGGTCGCGCATTCGTATATCACTTTCATCCTTTGACCCATTTGGAGCTTGGCAAAGAATTTAGTCTGGATCGCGTTTTAAACTGGGGTTCGCTACCCAAAGTGTTCCATTTTCAACAGGATAGTGACCGTGAGGAATATTTACGGGCTTACGGCCTGACGTACTTGAAAGAGGAGGTTTGGGCTGAACATCTCGTGCGGGACTTGGGCCCGTTTCGACGTTTTGTTGAAGTTGCTGCACAATCGAGCGGCCAACTGGTCAATTTTGCCAATATAGGCCACGATGTTGGAGTCGACGAGAAAACCGTGAAAAGCTATTTTCAAATACTTGAAGACACGCTCCTGGGCTTTATTCTCGAACCCTTCAGCCGCTCGATACGTAAACGGCAGCTCAAGAGCCCAAAATTTTATCTATTCGATCTCGGGGTGATGCGTGCTCTTGAGCGCACAATGGCGCAGGGGATTGTTCCGCACACTTATGCCTATGGCAGAGCATTTGAACATTTTCTGATTACGGAAATTTATCGACTTAACGACTATTTGCGCAAAGATTATCGTCTGTCATATTTGCGTACCAACGATGGAGCCGAAATTGACCTCGTCGTGGAACGTCCAGGCGCCACAACTGTTCTCATCGAGTTCAAGTCATCGGCCAGAACTGACGAGCGGGACACCTCAACGCTCGCTGCATTTCTCAAGGATGTCGGTAATGCCGAAGGCTATTGCCTTTCGAACGATCCAAACAAACGCCTGATAAATGGCATTCATCTTCTTCCCTGGGAGGAAGGACTTGTGCGCCTTGGTTTAAGCACGGACACTTTTAAATAGGGGACACCTACTTGGTAATGACCTAGAATTTAGTTTCAAAAACGCTAATTTTTATGTAAATTTAGAGTTATGTATTCTAGATTAATTACAGCTCCAAAGAACGAAAGTTTCTTTCTTTTCGGGCCGCGTGGTACAGGCAAATCAAGCTGGGTAACGGCAACCTTTCCACGAGCCAACTATATCGACCTGTTAGACGATTCCAACTATACAGAACTTCTTGCCTCTCCTGGGCGACTTGTAAAATGGGTAAAAAACCCTGCCGAGTACATTATTGTGGATGAGGTTCAGAAAATTCCAGGTATTTTGGATGAAGTCCATCGCCTGATCGAAAGCAAGAAATGGAAATTTATTCTGACTGGCTCGAGTGCGCGGAAGCTAAAAAGAGGTGGTGCCAACCTTTTGGCGGGACGAGCGATCACCAAGAAAATGTTTCCTCTGACCGCTCGCGAATTGAGCAAGGACTTTGATTTGCTGCGGGCCCTAAAATACGGGACCATTCCAAAGAGTGTATTATCTGAGGAACCAAAGACATTTCTGAAATCATATGTTTCAACTTATCTTAAGGAAGAAATAAAAGCGGAAGGATTAACCAGAAATGTTGGTGCATTTGTCAGATTTTTAGAATCGGCGAGCTTCTCACAAGGGCAAGTTCTGAATGTCTCGGGAGTCGGTGATGATGCTCATATTAAGCAAAAGGTGGCCGAGAGTTACTTTGAAATCCTTGAAGACTTGCTTTTGGCAACTGAGTTGCCTGTATTTTCAAGACGAGCGAAACGAAAATTAGTTGCGCATCCCAAGTTTTATTTTTTTGATGTTGGCGTATTCAATTCAATTCGTCCTAGAGGACCGCTGGATAGCGATGAAGAAATTCGTGGCATTAGCTTTGAATCGTTTGTACTGCAAGATTTGCAGGCAATGAATGATTATTTGGATTGGGAGTATAAAGCCCATTATTGGCGGACATCTTCTAAGATGGAAGTTGACCTTGTTTTGTATGGAAAACGTGGATTGCAGGCAATCGAAGTAAAAGCGGGCCATATCCTTAGAAACGATGATTTTGAGTCACTTAATCAGTTTAAGCTGGATTATCCCGAAGCGAATTGTTTTCTTATTTATGGTGGCCATAAAGCGCTTACTAACAAAACAATAAAAGTGGTACCGGCGGAAGAATGGTTTGATGCCTACCCGGAATGGCTCTAAATTTCCCCTTGATGGAATCAGCAAAGATCATTCCAACGAGAGATCGGCCGTCACCTCTTGAACAAATTCGTGACACCGAAATCCGTTCAAAGCGATACAGTTTTTTGCAATGGGAAAAGATTGTTCCGTGCGGCATACGACGTAACACTTTTTTTCAAAAATCGAGCTTGTTGCAGTTACTGCCTGGAGGGTTGCAAAATCCTTTTGAGATGGTATCTCAGTCCATTTTGTTTCAACGGCGGTTATGCGACCCCCGATATCAATCAAGAAATCGATTTCCTGAGTCGGGTCACGATAAAACCAGAGCTTCGTTTGTGGAAAATGTCCCATTAAATTTTTTTTCAGCTCGCCAAACACAAAAGTTTCCCACACACCGCCAATTGAATAAGAGGCTTCGAGCGATTGAGACGTTAAGCCAAGTAGGAAACACAAAAGGCCAGGATCATTAAAGTACAGCTTGGGAGATTTAATTAGGCGCTTTCCTATATTGCCAAAAAACGGCTCAAGCAGGGTAACTTGGTTTGAGGAATGCAAAACACTCAACCATTCGTTAGCGGTAACACTGGTAACGCCTGTTTCCTTTCCAATCTCTGTCTTATTGACGAGCTGCCCGCTTCTCACGGCACAAGCACGCATGAAACGCTCGAAATCGCGCAGTGACGATACATTGAGAATTTGTCGGACGTCACGTTCGAGATAAGTGGCAATGTAACTGCTGTAAAAGTCAGATGATAACAACTGTGAATCTTTCCAGAGTTGTGGATAAAACCCACGGCTTAGATGCCAAGCATTTGAATGGCTTTTTAACGAAGATAGCAGCGTGTCACCAAGTTCCTTACAGGAAAGCGTTTCCAGCTCGACGATTCCGCACCTGCCCGCAAGACTGTCCGAAACTTCTTTCATGAGATTAAATTTTTGAGAGCCGGTCAGTACAAAAGCTCCAACTTTTTCCCTGTCTTGATCGATGGCAACTTTAAGGTGCCGAAACAAGGCTGGTGCGTATTGAATTTCATCAATCAGCAAGGGCGGAGAAAAACGTCGCAGAAATTCCTCAGGCGCCTCTTCCGCCATTTGGGCATTGCGCGGAAGATCTAAAGTCACGTACGTATGTGCCGGAAAGAGCTCCCTGAGCAACGTTGTCTTGCCCGTTTGTCGTGCGCCGGTCACTACAATGGCCGGAAAGTGCTCGGCCAACCTTCGAATTTTTCGGCTAATTTCCCTTTTAAATAGCATGCTTAACAATATATATACTAGCACTTTAGATAATACAAAGAACAATATTTATTGAACAGAACCAAAGTTCTCAAGGTGATTGAAAAAACAGAAGCAAACCCTTGTTGGTAAAGGACGAGCTTGGGGCGGTAATCTTCTATTCGTTCGCCCTTTTAGATGCGACAAAAACTCTCTAAAACTTCATCATCGCGCCGCCACCGAGGGTGAATTCCTGGTGGGTAATGTTGTATTCCTTGCCGTCATTCCAGGTGTACTTGGAGCCGATGAACCATCGATACATGAGATCGGCGAAGATCCGCATGCCGTTGGTCAGATCGTAAGTTCCGCCGAGAGCCAACGTTGGGCCAAAAGAAGTTCCAGCACCACCCACAGTGACTCCAGTGGAATCCGTTAATTCAGTCCAATCATTAAATCCGATTCCAAGGCCGAACCCGCCATAACCCCTTATTTTAGCGGGATTGGTGTACAAGCGGCCCATTGCCGTGATCTGAAAGGCAGAAAATTTATCCGTAAGCTTGACTGCCGTTGCATTGCTGGAAACAACTCCCGTGGCCATACCCATCAGATAGCCAAGATCCAGGCCCAAGGTTGCATGTTCGGTAAAATAACTTTCAATTCTAAGCGCAATGGGAATCGCATTGAGTCCGACGATATCTTCGTAGGTGCCGGAGTTCTTAACAAACGTGCCGCCGAACCCGGTGCGGAATCCGAACCAGGTCGGAGTGGTGCTCTCTTTGCTCTGCTCCACTTGGGTGGTTACTTCGGTGGGTGAGGGGTTGGCTGCCGTTGTACGATCAGAGGATGCAGCGACATCCTCGTCGACCTTTCCTTCGACCCATTCATAAATCGTATCCTCGGCCCAGCTGGGGGAAGATAGGAGCATGCCTAAGATACCGGTTGCTAACAAAAACTTGTGGGATTTTCTGGGTTTCATAAAAATCTCCTTTCCATCGCGGCCTTGCGACGAGGGCAGCGTGTGGCTGCCCTCGTCGGTAAGGGGCAAAGAAGGTGCTAGGGCACGCTAGGACGCCAGCTCGTATGGCAGTCGTAATTTCCATAATCCGTTGCCGGTGTTGCAGTGTCATTAGCGCCGCCCACGCCTGACATGGTTCTTAACGTCTCGCACGAGTCTATGAGCAATTGCAGGGCATATTTAGTATTGTGAATTCCAAATGATTTGTCTGCTTCATAGACGAATTTGTAGTTGAACAATGCTTGAGCAATTTTTCCGGAGTTGGAGCTTAGATTAGTTGCATTTTTAACTTTCAACTTCTTGGCTATGCCTATGTTTCCGCCACTAGTATTTACATCAAACCCATTCCAGTAGCAGCGTGGGGTTGTTACATCGCCGGGAGTTTTACTCCAGACTATCGATAGTTTCCCTACATCGTTCTTGCCATTAGAATTACCCGTATCACCCGCATCCGTTATCTCTGCCGCTCTTTTAAGAAGTCCGTCACATTTTGTCGAGGCATCCGGATTCGCAAGGGTTTTAAGGAGCGTGTTTATTTTGAAAGCTACCTGGTTAGTATCAAGGCATGTGCTACCATTTGTACAATAGGTACTGCTAAACGTCGGAGCAGCTTCAGTAGTCGTATAGGAATGGTTTTTTGCCACGTACGCGTCGCCCAACAACAGAAAGCCGTTAGCGGTTAATGAATACAGTGAGCTACTAGAATTGTTATAGAATGCGCTAGCTACGACCTTGGCCGCGACATTAATTTTGGACGAAACACCCCCACCATCATGGCATCCCGAAGTCTTGCAGCCCTGAATGTTTATTTTTTCAGCGCCGTGTACAATGCCTTTCATGTTAAAGGAGTGACCACCAACGTTTGGCGAGAGACTAAATGATCCCGTTGATGGTGTCGTCATATGACATGCCACGCAGTTTGCGCCATCAAGGTCCTTGTGAACAGAGCTTGAATAGCTGTAGCCACTGAATTCGGAACCGCCAACGCCCATCAGCATATCCGCCTGTGGCGATACATGTGGGCCCCAATGACCCGCGTTGATACCCGAACTGAGACTTGCTCGAATATATTCATTTGAGCTTCCGTGCGGAGTTGAATCGGTCGTGTCGGTTTGAGTCGTACCCCCTATTCGTGCATGATGGCAACTAGCGCACAGATTGCCTTTGCTCTTGGAATAAGTGACCGTTGAGCTTGTTTCAAGTGTAACCGGCGTGCCGTCTGCAACACGCAAGGTGAAGTCACCACTGGTGTGTGGATTATGGCAGGTCCAACAGTGCGGCGGATTTGGGTTTGTGATTGTATCTAAAAGTTCTTCTCTTCTGCTATCGTATTGACCCGTCACCTTTTTGATAAACCCCTCTGATGTGTGACACGTCTGACACGCATTTCCACTGCTCGCAGAGCCACCATTAGCGTAGAACGCATCTGATCCTTCCCACTCATATCCTAAGATCTCTGGCGTTGCAGCATCTGACCAAATGGTTGCATGCAGCCCATTCCTATGTACCGATTCATCATATCCCCACTGAGCCCACTTGATCTTGTAGCCGGTATCCGAGTTATACGAATGACACCCAAAACAATTATCCGGTGAAGCTACTCCTGCCACACCCCCGCGAGTGTTCCCGCATCGTGTGATGGAAACAAATCCCACTCCCACCACGATGCTAATGACGACGATAAAGCCAAGTTTTCTTTTCATGATTGCCCCCTCTTTTGGCCCCCTTTTGGCCGAAATGCGTAGACATACGCCCCGAAGAAATTCAGGCAACGAACTTTTGTAGCCATCGCCCATGTAGATAAAACCAGTTAATTAATAAGACGATTCGAAAAGCAATTAGTTGTTTTTCGTAAAAAAGATATCCTATGTTGATGAGCTAGACAATGAAATTGTCATGGATTTGTCATGATTTTCTGTCAGGAATCTAATTAGTCGCTGGCGGGAAATGCAGATAGTTTTCCCCCAAAAAAAAACGGCGATAAATATCGGTTGCGTTAAACGCACCGCAGTTTCCCTGCAAGGAGGAGCCAAACTTCAATCCGGATAATCCATAACGTCCTCGATCCCACAACAAAATTGCTTAAGTATCTTGCTTGAGATAGGCTGCAATTATGCGTCGCAAGAAGAATATGGATATGCATTTTGCTATCGATATTCCAGATGATAAAACTATGTTTTTTTGTGATAAGTCGCCTCTTTGGCCCAGTAAGCTGGAGCAATCTTTACGAGGGAAATAGTGATAAGCAAATTGGATAAAAAAGTTTATCTGGAATCGACGGTAATTAGTTACCTTGCCGCTCGACCTTCGCGGGATCTTTTGGTTTTGGCGAAACAACATTTAACTGCGATCTGGTGGAACAACGTTTTTCCAAGAGTTCAGGTGTATGTGTCTTCTTTTGTAATGGAAGAGATCCAGCAGGGGGATTTAACCGCGGTAGCTGAACGTATGAAGTTTTGCAAAGACATCCCGTTATTAAACACAACTGAAGAGATCGAATCACTCGCTAACGCATACATTTCTATGATAATGATTCCCGATAGAGCAAAACTTGATTTCTATCACATTGCTTGCGCTACTATTTATAAAATGGACTTTCTTTTAACGTGGAATTGTGCGCACATTGCAAATGCGTTTATCCGTCGGAAAATAGAAACAATAAATGCTGAGCATGGATTTCAAACGCCGGTGATATGTACCCCGGATGAACTCTTGGAGGTGTGATTATGGGCGAGCCACAATGGAAAGATCCAATTGTAGAAGAAATTCGGTGCGTGAGAAAAAAACTTGACAAGGAGTTAGAGAGGGACCCGAAGGGATTCATGAAGAGAATTCATGAAAAAGCACTCAAAGCCGGAATGAAAATCGCTGAACTTAAGCCTGTGCCACCAGCGGGCCACCCGAAAAGAAATAGTGCCTAACACCTCGATCAAGGCTAACCAGTCCGAGCAACAACGACTCGACTACACTCGATATTTAATGCCAATTAAAGGTTGAGCGTCGAGTCAACTTGTCGCATTTAGCATTTAGCTTTTGGTGTCTGTTGTTGCCTTGAGTGGTATCGCC
>JACQOU010000346.1 GCA_016207775.1 Deltaproteobacteria bacterium | reverse complement strand
CTCACCCCTCTATGACGAAATGAGGCACTTTCTTTTTGTTTATCCTCCGATTGTGCTTTTGGCCTCTGGTAACTTGGGTCTCTTATTTCGGAAAATAAGAAAAAGGGTAGTATGGCTGGCCGTGCTGTTGGTCTTGACGGCCGCTGGAACATACCATCCGTTTTTATTTCATCTCCGCCAACATCCCAATCAGGTCGTTTATTTTAATCAGCTCGTCGGCGGCATCCAAGGGGCAAACGGAAAGTACGAGCTGGATGTGTGGGGCAACTGTTACAAGCAAGCGCTGGATTGGCTGGATATGTTTTGCAAAAAAAGAGGAAAGCCGGGGAGAGTAACTTTTATTTTACCGCCCCTCAAGGCGGATGATACGCTTGATTCAGTGGTCAAAGAGGGTAAATTTTCAAGTACCATCCCCTACGTCGCACAACTCAGAAACTTGATTTACTCTCCCCGGCCTGAACAAGCTGAATTTTTTGTATCGTTCCTCAGGGGCTCTCCCTCATATCTGAAAGCCATAAGGGAATGGGGACATACACTCCATGAAACGGTTGTGGAAAAGGTGCCGACGTGCACAGTAAAAAAATTGTACGAGGATTACTAACCAGGCCATTAGATAGATTTTGCTGAAAAAGTTTGATGATTTGTAGCCAACCTTTTCGCTGTGAAATATTTTTCCCTACAATGGCAAAAAGAACTTTCTGATTTTTCTTTTTGGTTCCTAATCGCTTCGCATCATCTTCTATTCTTTCCCTATAATTTTCCCAGCAGACGTTGTTGCCCTTGTCTTAATCTGTGAAGCCGACAGACGTTGGCCGCAGCTCCAGTAAGTTTCGCTTGGAGTCGAGCCTTAGCCTTGCCGCGATAACGACAGCGGCGCCAATTCTGCCCCCTGACAAGGCCTGAGATTGTTCCCTCCACCCCATTGCGCTTGTACAAATCCTTCTTGTATTCAGGGTCCTGCATTTTCTTTCTTCGTTCAGACAGGGTCTGGTTTTCCAATCGTGTCTGATACATTTTCCCACGGGGAAATGGCTTGCAGATATCTCTTCTTGAACATGCTTGGCAGGCCTCTTTTGGGAAACTCGACCATATTTTGTTATCTGGAAGTCGACGAAAACGCTTTGACTCCACTCCCATGGGACAAATTACTTTTTCATGTTCCAGATCAACTTCAAAGCCCGCATTCTTGTCAGCCTTCTCCTTGGTCACAGGACCCACTGGGCCTTTCATTTATATCGACTTTGCCTTCGCTCCCTCAATGTTCGGAGCGCTGTTGTAGTGAGTATCCCCATAAAGCTCTGCTGGTGCGATGTCTTTCTTTCCCAACTCTTCAATCATAGTTGGTACCGAGTCCCCATCAAAATTCGTCGATTCCTCGGTATCGATATGCGTAATAAAATTTTGCCCCACCTCTGAACTCACAGTCTCAACCACTTGTCCCTTGTAGCCAAGCCACCCCTTTTTCCCTTTGTTCGCGTAACTCGCCTCTATTTCATGCGGAGATGATATATGTCCTTTCCCCGTCGAAATAGGAATGAGCTCTGGCGCAACCAATACCCCTTTGTCTGTAAAGTTCTGCTCAAAAACCGCCTTCAATGTCTTAAAATGCTCCATGCCTTCAATGGCATCTCGATGATTGGAAAGCTCTCCCCATGAAATGAAAGCCTTCATCGCAACCCCAGCATTTTCTATGAACTCCTTCTTCCGCCCCTCGCTTACACCGTGAATGGAAATTTTATCCACGTACTTCTCATGCAAGGTAATCAAGTTCTGGTCCATCCGGTCCGTGTGTTGAATGACGTCGAGACAAAATAGCCGCAGGGTTTCATGAAAAAGTTCAACCCGACTCAACTCTCGTACACACCCAATAATGTGCGTTGAGTCTATTCTCTGCTTCCCGCCTTTCTTTATCAACCCACAGCCCTTCAGGTGTTCCACGATGGTGTCGAATAAAAGACATGCCTTCTCGTTCTCTATCAACCGATTGCGAAAATAAACCAGCGTCGTCGGATGAATCCCAGCAAAATCCAAGGGCAACTCAAAGGCAATCTTCCAGTCCAACCGAAACTTTAAATTCCAACTCGCTGCCCTGTCCGGTAGCTTCTCAAGAAATTGCATGAGCAAGGTCAGAATCAATAGCCTCGGCGAAACTGGAGGACGTCCCCCATCCTTATACATCTCTTCAAAATCACTATCCCTGACCAGAGGGCTTATCTCTTTTTTGATCGGTGAACACAAATCATCGGGCTCCAATAGCCCCGCAAGAACTAAATCCGCACCAAACAAGTTACGCTGATCATAAGAGGATAGATCGCCCATACCTATTTCTATCATATATCGACGATACGGTAACTAATTTTTCAACAAAAAATGGGGGGGCTTTTTCAGCAGAATCTAGCTATGTTGTTCTGTTTAATCATAGGCCCATTGTTGCGCGACCACGCCGGTCCGTGGCAATGGGCTTTTTTAGATCAGCATTGCTAAACAGTGGTAGGGAATTTCCATGAGCGGATCATAGGGAAATTCCCTGAGCGCCGAAGCGTGAAACGCGACAGAATTTAGTTATTAGACTTTATTCTTTCCCAGGACTTTGCACACTTGCTATACTTTTCAAATGCCTTCATCCCATTACCAAACTCAAAAGAAACAAACGTTGGACTCATTTCTCGCCTTTGCA
Organism: Deltaproteobacteria bacterium; assembly: GCA_016207775.1. Taxonomy (GTDB): domain Bacteria; phylum Bdellovibrionota; class FAC87; order UBA2466; family UBA2466; genus JACQOU01. The sequence goes on along the minus strand of JACQOU010000346.1, from coordinate 6,438 downwards.
AACGGCGGTAAACACCCCAAATGGCCGCAAGAAATTTTTTTGGATATTACTCGGACATGTAATCTGAAATGCATCATGTGCCGAACCTACTCAGCTGGTACCAAACATATTCCCAAAAAGATGCGTAGTTTTGTCAGTCCCGATGCATTTGAGTCTTCACTAAAAAGTTTGCTTCCTTACGCTTTGATGGTTCATCCGTATGTATTTGGCGAACCTACCACTCATCCACAGCTCCGTTCTTATGTAGATTGGCTGTCCCGTTACGAGGTCTTGATTCATTTTGTTACGAATGGAATGAAACTCGATGCAAGTTTTTGCGACTTTTTGGTTGCCCGTAGCGTGTTTGCTGTCACTGTCAGTTTCTCTGGAGTCACAAGCACTGACTACGAACAAATTTATGTTGGAGCCAAATTCAACCAGGTTTTGGAAGGGATTAGCAGATTGACTAAGGCGAAGCAACGCCAGCATTCTCCTTATCCATTAGTGTTCATCAATTCTATCGCTTTCCGATCCCATCTGGATAAGCTTGTCGAGTTTGTTGAATTGATGGCTGGATATGGGGTAAACAAAATCTTTCTCACTTCACTCGCGGGCTTTCGCGGTTTTCCGCAACTCAATGAGAAAATCACGGTCTTCCGTCCTTGGCGGGAAGGCCAAATTCTGGATGCGGCTAAGAAACGAGCTTTTGAATTGGGGGTTGAATTAGACACCACCCAATTCGAAAGATCAAAGGTCGAAAATGAAAATGAAGTTTCCAAAGTTCATCAAGCAATGATCCTTCCGCCTCCTATAGATGAGAAAGATGACTTGCCTTCGACTTCTAAGTTCACTCCTCCGTGTTGTGAGCCTTATGTGACCCTATTTTGTTTAAGGGATTTAGAAGTGAAGCCTTGTTGCCTTACAGTGCCGAGCGTTTCGTTCGGGAATTTAAAAGCCCAGTCCGCAGAATCGATATGGAATAGTCCTCGGTGGAAAACCCTTAGCAGGAACATCCTGACAGATGCCCCACGTTCTATCTGTAATAATTGTTTTGGTATTAGCTGCCGCCCCTTTAATCATCGGCTTAAAGAAAAATATCGTTACTATTCAGAATGGTTCCGATATAGATTTGGGATTCCATTTTATCCAGAAATTAAACCATTGGTTGATACTGTACCAGACAACCAGTCGATTGCTGAGAGCCATAAAGTTTCGTCTCACTTTACTCACAAACTCTCGAAGATCTCAGGATTTCCAAAGCATCTATTTTTCGTTCTTTGGAATAAGAAAGCTCAAGATTGGATAACTGTAATAATGCTACACATCACAAGTCCCAAAGAGGCGCCTCCTTGGTTGACGAAATTCAAACCTAATAACCAAGGAGATCGAAATGTCAGAGGTCATAGTTGAGAACAATGAACGGCAGTGTGCTGAGCGCCAGGCAGGAAATCCCAGATATGCCAACACCGAAACAAGACCGCCGCTTACAACGAGCCCAACCGGAAGGAGCTTAGTCAACATTCAACCCCACCTCTTTGATACTTTCTGGGAAGTCACAATTGGAGAGCATCCACATGATTAGCCTGGATGGCTTCATGGCCAACCGCTCTCTTGGTTCCGGCCGTATTCTTCGATGCGATGTTCGAGTTGTCGGAAAAGAGACTCCAATGCTTTTTCTTCGGATTAGCGCCTGAGGTGGTCAGAAATCTAAATACCTTCCCAAAGACCAAGGGGACCAATTGTAGTGGGTTTGTTACACCAGACAGATAATAAAGATAACGGAAGATCCCTAACCAGCTGATTCGTTCACTGCTCGCCCTTCTCAGCCGTTGAAAACGATACAGGTAGAAAAGCACTTCATTTACAAGATTGGTCTTTTTGGAATTAATCACTATTTCCCGGGTCTCGTGCCACGAAAAATCTCGGGCCTCGGTGCGAGCCAGGAAAGCTTCTGGCACTTCTATTTCAAACTCAGATCTAAGGTACCGAAGCGCAAGACTCACTGTCAGTCCTTTGCTGAGCATTTGACAGTGTTCATATAGCAATTCCCAGCTCAAACTGGGATTCTTTCTTATCAAGTGGACTGAATCGGAAATCCACCTGATGGTCGGACAAACGTCCCGACGGGAGCCGTGAATCAGGACGTGAAGGAGCTGATCCTCGGGACAAAGGGCAAGGGTTTTGGCTCCGCTGATTTCTAGAGGAATTGCATTTTCCCAAAGGTATTTGGAGACAGAATCCAGGAAATTTTCCGGAAATGCATGCCAGTGAAGATCAATCTCGGGTCCTTGGTCCTTGAAAAAGGAAACACTGTTCCGATACCGCAGGTATCCACTCGTCCAGCGTGAGTTCGACCGCCTCAATCGATCGAATTTTGGGAACCAGCCCAATTTGATCAGTAAATCGATGGCTCCTCTTGCGTTTCGATAGGGTACGAGTAAATCAATATCGCTCATGAGTCGTGCACCGACGTCATGGTACACAAGCAACGTCAGAGGAATCCCTTTCAAAAGCAGCGTGGCTATTCCATTACGGTTGAAGGCATCAATCAAGGGGCCTAACCCATTCAGCATCATCTCATTGCGAAACCATGCGCTCTTGTATGCGTTCTTGAACTCCTCAAGTTTGTGGTGATCGATTCCTAATCTCATCAGATTCAGGTATAAGAGGGGAAAAAGTCCACCGGTTGCGCAATCCACGGCATTGGGCTTGACTTGCGAACGCCACAAACGAAGATGCTCCTCAACCTTTTCCTGATCTTGGAAAAGTGCGGCCTTGAGAAAATGCTCTTGAGAAGATGTGGGATATACATTTGAGAACAGGTCTGACATTGGAGTTTTAAGTTACGGTTATTTTTTTCTACCCTTCCAAGTCTTTTTTCCCTGGAATATGGTCATTAAACAAACTCGACATGATCACATCATAGTGTTTTGACTCGCAAGAGCCAACGGCCAGAAACTCCGGAGTCCCTTGTTTGGCGGTTGCATGAAAGGTCGCCCGATCGTTCCGATGCCGCATGAGTTTGATGTCAAATCCCGCCGACTCAAAAGCCTGAAGTACCGCTGTTGCGTTCGGACCAAACCAATTTGAAACATCCCCTCCCAGCTCCCCAAGTCGGAAGAATTGCCAAATAGGCTGGAATACTAAAAAGGGAGAAATGCTTTTCAGCACCACCTCACCCGCGGAGCGATCAACGTTAGCCATGACAAAACGAGAGTCAATGATAAATGATTCTATGTAGACATCTCCTCTGCAAATTCGTCGAATATTATCGATTCCAAGGAGCGGATAACGCAAATGGTAGAGCACACCGCAAAATAACACGACATCAAAATAACCGAGTCGCTTAGGGGAAAGATCGTAGACCGAGCCTCGTACGTAGCTAACTTTCGATCTAAGCACTTTTTTCAGTTTATCAAATCCCGTCCGGACGGGGTTTTCAGGGCTCAGAGCAACGACTTCTTGAGCTCCTCGCCGCTCACATTCGAAACTCATGCAACCGTTCCACGCCCCGATATCGAGAACCCGCTTTCCCGACAAGTCCTCTGGAAGACCCATATCTTGACAGATCCGTTCAATATCGTTGTGCCCTGGAGTGAAAATCCCCTCGAACAACTCCCACTTTTGGAACCAATGAATACCGGAGAAAAAACTCTTAGCGTCTAAGTTACGGCGAGCCGGGGGGGTTTTCTTTCCAGATTTCATCCGATAATCTGACAGTCTGGAAACTCTGAGAGCCATTACAATCTCCCCAGAGCCCTCGATTATATGCGAGACGAGAATTCCAAACAAATAAATGTTTACCTCTCTGGAAAATGCATGAATCCGTTTCTTCAGTCAGGAGACATTTTGGAGATTGAGTTGATTAGAGGCTCGCAGGCACATCTGGGGGACGTTCTCTTGGTAGTTCAGGACAAGAAGAGACCGGTTAGCCGCGTCATAAGCCGTGCTTGCAATGAGCTTGTGCTACGCCCCGACAACCATCTAGCTCAAATAATACGGTGCCCCAAGAGCCAAATTGTCGGTCTGGTGGTATCATTGACGAGACGGGGAAAGCAAATTTCACGTACTCACTTTTTCTGGAAGGCCGCTGCACTGAAAAATGTGCTTTTCTGGAGACTGGGCCTAAAGAACATGAGTTATTTTGTGCGAACGATCAAAAGGAAAGTACTTTCTCGCTTGTTGTTACTCTCCACAAATAATAAGCCGCTCTAACTTATCAAATTTAGTTAATACGGGTGCCCGGTAGCTTGCCGATGAATAATCCAGTTGTGGCTCGAAACCACTCTCGTTCTTTTCGGATTTATCCCAGCAGATTGACCCGAACACTATTCCTTCATCCAAAAGTTGTCCCAAGAAAGTCTCTATGTCTCGTCGAATTCTCATCTCGTCGGAAACATAGTGGTCCCTCAATGAAACAACAAGTTCTTCGAAGGTCGGCTGTCCCTCTGCGAGCTTCCTCAAAATCAAAGTCCCGCTCGTGTTCAAACTGTAATAAAAATTGGTTTTCAGATTGATAAGAACCGCTTCATCTTCGAGGAATCGCCAGGAAACCTCGCTCTTGTTCAGGGCAAACATTTTGAAAAAATGCTAACATGAACAGCCGTTGACTTCAATCGCTTGGGTCCCCTAAACTCACTGTAGAAACACGCCACTAGCCTGACGGCTGCATCCTCGTCGGTAGCGCACCGAGTTTGGATGTCGATTCGCAATTTATGCAACCTCAAAAGCACGTTATCCTGCTAAGTAGGGAAGAAAAACAGGACAATGTCCAGAATCAAGCTGTTGATTGGCTGAAGTCATTTCAATTTCCAATCTACCATGTTTCTCCAGCCGAAAGTCGAATCGAGTTTTTCATTCGTTATTCGTCTCCTGCAGCAGAGTGTATTCATCTGAGTTTCCTGCCGTTTGATTCAATTTATGTTGCTTCCAAAATTTGTAATGTTGCCTTTGTTGCATCGAACTCTGACTTTATCTTGAACGAGAATCCGCGTCTTTGGACAGATCGCACAAATTCTCTCGATCATATTTTCGTTCAGACGGACGAACAGGAGATGACTCTTAGAGATTTTGGCGTGCGAACAACTATTTCAGTGCTGAATGCAAATAATCATTCAGAACGTGCCAAACATCAGTTTTTTGTGGCATTGCGAGATGCGACTGATAGGGCGCTGGCCAGAATTCAAGCGGCAGACCGAGAGGCACCTTGTTCAGAGCTGAGACAACCTAGGAATATTCGGACCGATGAATGGCTGAATGTAGAAGTCTCTTCCCTTTACGCCCCCCACTTTACCGGCATCAGTCGATTTGCAGCACAATTAGTCCATTCACTAAGTTCTGTCACCAACCTGAGGCTTGGCATCGTCAATTCTGTCGCCGAATTTGAGACAATTGTCGAGCTCCCAAGGGAGGATAGAGCCAACCAGGATATCATGAGGATACATCCGGATAGAGATCTGGAGGCTTGGGCCAATGCAAAGCTCAAGCAGGGAAATGAACCACGACGAAAAAAAAGGGAAATTTGCCACTCGCCCCTGCTTTACACGTTCCTTCGGCCAGAAAAAAAAATCTCCGAACAAGAGATAAGTATTCTCTACGATCTCACAACGCTTGTGACTCCTTGGGCACACCACAAGAAGACCAAGGACTCGTTTGATCGGCTGTTTTATCGGGGACTAGGTTATAGTAACCATGTTTTGGCAATCTCCCGCTCATCATGCGAGGACACTCGATGGCTGCTTCCCGAAGTCTTTCCAAAGACATCATTTTGCTACCCAGGTCCAAGCCAATGTGTAAGTAGCCATGCTGCTGAGCAGAACAATACTCGCTGCAAGAATATCATTCTCGTTGTCTGCACAGTGGACCCTCGAAAGAATGGATTGCGAGCTCTCAAATGGTTTCTGAACTCCCCGGTCTTAGATGACACTTTTGAGCTTAAATGGGTGGGAGGAAAGCATGAGGGAAAGGATTCGGCCTGGCTACTTGATCTTGCCACTTTATTGGTAAAGTCAAAGGGCAGGAAGATCGAGTTTCTTGGAAGGGTAACAGACTCCCAGCTCTGTGAGCTGTACCGTGAAGCCACGCTCTCGATGTACCCTTCGCTGTATGAGGGATTCGGCTTCCCCGTATTGGACTCACTTTGGCATGGTACCCCCGTTATCTGTAGTTATAATAGTTCTTTGAAAGAATTCGCTTGTCCCGGAGTTTTCTATTTTGATCCTTGCGACGAGGCGTCGATGGACCTGGCATGTCGGGAAGCCCTTTCGTCAACACTTCCTGTTATTTCACGCACCCAACTTTCGGAAAGATACTCATGGACCGAACTTGCCAACAGGATAATGACCTTATGTTGAAAACGGGTGAGAACAGACTTGGGCCTAAGAGGAAGCGTTTTCGTGCGTATCTCAGCGGGAAACCAGACAACGATAATACCATTGCATTAATTAATCAGTATTGGAT
>JACQOU010000345.1 GCA_016207775.1 Deltaproteobacteria bacterium | reverse complement strand
TTAAAAAAATTTGGCTGGGGCGGGAGGTCTCTACAAGGCCTTTCCGCAAGTTCGCGAAAAATAATGAAAATTAAAAATATCGACGAGAAACTCAGATGACCAAAGTGCAAGGAGGTGCACCGAGATGCATGGAGTTCATGTCTCACATCCCACAAACATCTCACAGCTCCCAAGCCGCTTCCTGCCGGCACGATCGAACTTTGTCACGATCACAAGGGTCTCACTGCCCGGAACGGCCTTTGGCTTCTTGATTGAGGTAGTTGCCCACTAATCCGATTGCAAGTTCAGTGGCAGCATGGTGGAGGTCAATTGTTGGTTGCCCATCGTTACCGCCAAGTGCTTGCGCGGTTTGGAGAGCGGATTCCCATTGAAGCGCTTTTTCGTAATTAAGAGGATATTGTTGCTGAGCTATGTTTTGTTGCATGCTTTTCAATGCCTCTTGATAGGCAACCAGTGGCGGCAGTCGATTCATGGCGTTCTTACCCATTTGGTCTATTGCCTGTATAATGCCGGGCGAAGCTCTCCAAAAATTTCCCGGACGCTGAAAATCTATGTTCTTATCTAATTGGGGAGTGGGCAATTGCAGAGGCTCTTTTATCCGCGGGTCCATTCCTGAGAGTGAAGGAACGTAAATATCGGGTTCCACACCTTTGTTGTGTAAAACCGAGCCATCGATACCTTGGCGAATCACATTCGTGACGTCCGCATTACCTTCAGTCATCGGAAACATGGATTGCTGAATTCCTTTGCCGAAAGTAGTTTCCCCAACGATAACCGCACGCTTGTTATCTTGTAGAATTTTTGTCAAAAGTTCGGCTCCGCTCCCACTCGATCGATTGACAAGTATGAAAAGGGGTTTCATTTTCAGTGTGTCATCCGCGCTTACGGTTCGTTTTTCCGGCTCTGAATTCCCGTTTGGATTAGCCGAAGTCTGTGCTTCAGGTGTTTTTGGGACAGCTAGCAGTTGCTCAACCATCGTTTCTAGCTTCCCATTTTTTCTGCTTGTCGCTAATGACAGCTTTACTCCAGGTTCGTTGAGAAAGTAGTTAGCTATATCAATAGTATCTCTTACTGAGCCCCCGTGGTTGTTCCGCAGATCCAAAACTACTGCATCAAAATGAGCTGGATTGCTCATTACTTTACTCAGCTGCTCAAATGTACCGACCTTGCCGCCGAGTCTCGGATCGTCATTCACAAAATTTGGAATAGCCACTACTCTTAAAACGTGACTTCCTTCCTTTCTGTCGACACTTCTCACGGTTGAGCCATATCCGATGTTTCTACTGTTGATAAGATCAGCTGTTATTTCTTGTGTTCCTTCTTTAACGTCCGTCCTGAAGACCTTGAATTGGATAGGACTGCCCTGATCAAATTCCAACTTCCGGTAATCTTGTTTCTCAGACGGATGATCCATCCGGTATGTGGTTCCTCTGTAAGTACATTCCAGCAATTGGTCTTTGGTCCGTAATTTGCCTGAACGTTCTGATGTGCTGCCTGGTACAAACGCGGTTATAAAAGTCCCTCTTTCATTCGCAAGAGTAAATATGCCAGCATTAACGTCGGTGTTATTGTTCATGCCGGCATTTGCACCCGACTCTTCTGTTGCTCGCTTTGTCACATAGTGGGCGTGAGGATCTTGGCAACTGAGCCGGGCGGTTAAAAGGCGCGCTTTCTTTTGTTCATCGCTTCGTAGTTTCAGTTCTTCGATGAGATTCCGTCGGCTCTTGTGGAGTTCACTGATAATAAACTTTTTTATGTTGTTGACTTCTGCTTCATTTTTGGGGGTAATCCCGTACTGAATGCACTTCTGAATGACATTCCAAAGAAGAATGTTTTGCCAACGATTTTTCAGTTCCGAGTCATTTTTTGCTGGTTGATCCCACCTGGCGTCCAAGGGAATTGTTTCGTTACTGTCCAGCCGAAGTGGGACTCCAACTTGGCTTGTCAACCATTGATCCCATTGTTCAAGCCGTTTTATGGAGCGCTTAAGGATCACTTCATAAGGTGCAACATCTCCCAGACAATATTGACCATAACATTTGAGTTGAGAAAAGTCCGAGAGATCCTCTTCGGTAAACCGGACAAAAGAATCATCTTCCATTGTTTGGACTCGGCAGAGAAAAAGGTTATCGAGATTCTTGATGTCCGGCCGGACAAGGGAGTGTTTATCAATTATGTCTTCTACTTCACGTGCTGATTTTTGCAGGTCGAGAGCAGTGTGACCATTCGGCTCGGCGTAAAGTTCGGCTGAGAGGAGTAAACAAGAATACAGGACGAGTATTTTTCCGATGTGGTCGAAGAAATCTCCCATAAGTATATCTCCTTATACAGCGCCTATTCATGCAATCGTCGATCCCGTATACCTGATGTTGTCATTGTGGATGGACTCTAAACCTTTCCCAACAAAAACGCAGGACTGTGTGTTTACGCAATGGATACTCGCACATCATACCCTGTATACGTCGCGATGTTCTGTTGTCCACGTTTACGATGTCCCCAGCGGTCATCGGTGCATGGTTGGTACAGGTCGCCCCCCTGGTCAGGCGAGAGGTGAAGCAATATGAAGAAGGAGTGTGATTTTAATAAGACAAATTTTATCGTCCGACAAAAGTACAAAAAACATTAACGTTAGATCCAGATGTGTTGCAGTTTTATATGAATCTCACGAAAGCCGAAGGCATTCCTTACCAGACGCTGACTAATCTGATCCTGCAAAATTTGTACTTGAAGAGAGAGGTACGCTGACCATTTCGGGGAGCAGAAGTCGAAGGTAAACGATATCGTCGATATATTGTGTGTTGCTTCAAATTAATCAATAAATTCAACTAGTTATATGGCTGGGGCGGCCCTACACTGGTCGAACCATTGGTTGT
>JACQOU010000353.1 GCA_016207775.1 Deltaproteobacteria bacterium | reverse complement strand
TTCAAAAAAAGTGAAAGTGACCCTTTCCGGGCTTGGCGGGGATGAACTATTCGCCGGATACACGAATAACGACTTTCTTTACCCGATGACGCTTCTGCCGAAATGGATGCAGTCAGAGAAAATTCGATCGTTGGCCTTTATGAATACCGGCTCCCTCTCCACAGACCTGTACCAGCGAGCCGCTGAATTAACCCTTAACGTACAAAACCCTCTTTCCTTTTATGGTATTTTGCGAAACAGCTTTGACCATAACCCGACATTATTGAAAGCTCTTTATGCAAACCCTCCCAAACATTGGCACCGCTATTCATTCGAATGCCTGAAACCTTTTTTTGATTCCGCTAACCCTGATGTCCATAATGAGTTACTGGCATTGGAAGCCCGGACCAAACTCCCCAATGATTTCTTATTGACCGAAGATCGTGTCTCGATGGCCCACTCGCTAGAAGTCCGTGTGCCTTTTCTCGACAAAGAGTTAGTGAACCTGGCATTCAGTCTTCCATCCAGCCATAAGTACTTGTTAGGCTGTAGAAAAAGAATATTAAAAAGAGCAGTCGCACCTTGGTTGCCTAAGCAGATATTGGAAAAGAAAAAATGGGGATTTTCTTTTAATCCATACCTTCTATTTCAAACCGGGCCTCTTCGAACATTTGCGACCGAAATTCTTACTGAAAAGAAAGTGAAGGAAATGGGCCTTTTCTCGTGGCAATGGATCTCTTCCGTGTTGGAGGCCAGACCATCCCCTCGTCTGCGGTGGCACTATTTCAACCTGTGGGTCATGGCTGGGTTTGTGATGTGGCACGATATCTTTTTCGGTGGGCAAAAGGTTTACAGCGCACAGAGGGACAATACCCTCAACCCAAACCGGCGGAGCGCTCAAGGGATCTGTCGTTAGCATCCACCCGGCTCGCTTTTGACGCTTCATTCAGCAGGGTCTCCACCACAAACTGCTGCATGTTGGGCATCTGCGATCTGAATCTGTCAGCCTTTTCCTGCCACATTGCTTTGAGTTCGCCAAGAGATGGCAATTCTTGAAAACTCGTCAGAAAATCGTTCCAGGTATTAAAGTTTCGTAGCAAGCCGTACTCACTTTCCAGACTTTGCATGTTGCCGAGTTTCGATGCTCGGTTCGTTACGAGAAATGCGGGCGTACCAAGACAGGCAGATTCCACTGCCATGGTGGGACTATTTCCGACGAAACCTGATGCCCCCGCCAGTACGGCATGCACTTTTTCGATAGGGGTAGCTAGCTGGAACTTTCGGAATCTTTCTGGAATCCCCTTTTGAGCCGTGATAAATACCTGGCCGTGAGCGGATAAAATTTCTATCAAGCGGGCAATCGTATCTTCCCCCGCCTGCTGGAGCGTGATGTCGTGCAGGGCATCGCTCGCCGTAAAACGCATAATGATGTAACGCTCGGGCAGATTCAATTCCTTTCGAACTCGCTTTGCCGCTTCAAAATCAAAGCCTTGCAAATAAGCCAATTCGTGAAAGCCAGTGTAGCGGCATTGTTTGGAACCTAAGTGCTGAAGAAATACGTGAGGAGTATAGATAGCATCCGCGAAGGGAAAGGCGATGTAATTTGAAATTTTTGCATCTTCCGTATCGGTAAAAACGATGTTGCGCACTCCAGAAAATCTGGCCGGAACGGTGGTGGAGATACCGGAAATACTGACGACCAAATCAATCTTTTGATGCGATAAAAATCGTCTGGTCTTATGCCAATGCCCCAACAACTCGATTAGCAAGTTCCAGTAACCATCTTGTTGTTGAGACAGGCACTCGTATGGAATCACCAAGCGATCCAACAGCGCGTTGGTGATTTCCTTGTTTCGGGTAAACACGCTCACTTGGTGGCCATCAGCCTTAAGCTTTGATAAAGCTGCTGCAAAAAAATGCACGTGAGCTGGATGACCTAATTCAAAAAGAAAGTTCACTTTCTATAGAATAATCGAGTGCAATTCCAAAAGCAAAAAATGGCATCGCAAAGATCATGACCCGGCGTGTTTAGTCTTCTCCAGTGTCTTTACGACGAAGTAGGTATAATAACTAGTGGAGGCATTCACTCAATTGAACCCAGCCTTGAACCTGGATTTTTCTACGAAAGCCAAATATCGGATTGTGGTCATCGTACTAAGCCCCTGTAACCCAGAAGTCCGACTCGAAAAAGAATTAAGATACCTGAGCAAACACGCCTTCGATACCCACGTAATCGCATGGAATCGCTCCGGGCGACTACCGGAGCACGAGACAAAGTGGGGAGCACCCCTGCATAGATTACAGCCGGCACTTCCCAACGGTTTTGGTGAATATCCGTTGTGGCGGCAAGTACTCGTGAAATCTGTTGCTATGTTGCGCTTTTCAGTAGCAGCGTTCAATTTATGCAGGAAACTAAAACCCGATGTCATCTACGCGCATGACCTACCCACTATTGGTATTGGAGTGCTGGCAAAGTGGGTGACAAGGGCCCGTCTTATTTATGATGCTCACGAAGATTACCCAATGATGCTGGCTGATTGTTCCAAACCGTTGTCGTTTATAGCCGAACTGATGGACCGGATCTCAGCACCCTTTGTTGATTATGTCGTCACGGTCGACAAACATCGGGCAAAAAAGTTTTCTGATGTGTTGAAACGTAAAACGATCGTTGCTCCAAACTTTCCTGAGGCATGGTTTCGAAACTGCTCACATATTGAGCCGCCCGGAGAAGTCGTCCCTGTTATCAACAAGCTAAAGGAACTGAAATCTCAAGGTTACTTTATTGTAGTGAGCTGCACACAGTTCGGTTTGGATAATGGCTTGGAAGAGTTTGTTCGATCGAAAGCGCATATGGCTGAGGAGAAAAAGGTTGCTTACTTTATTGTCGGTTGGGGAAATTACGCATCTGCATTACAGCGTCTAGCGGATTGTCTTCAACTTAAGAACATGTTTTTCACCGGGCGGCTCTCCTATGAGTCTATTCCACATGTTTTGCATTTAGCCGATGTCGGTGTGGATATGAAACCCCCTACACCGTACATGGTCACCGTTTTTCCGACGAAGGTGAGCGAGTATCTGGCGTGTGGTTTACCGGTAATAGGAGGACGAATCCCTGAAATCATCGCACTTGCTGAGCAAGGTTGTGGGATAGCGGTCGACTCAACCCAACCCAGTTCCATTGCAGAAGGGATTCTAAAACTTTCACATGATAAGAGTTATCACGGCAGATTAGCTGCAAAAGCGAGCGAGCTCGGTGCAGCTCTTACTTGGGAATCCAGCCACGAGAAGTTCGATAAAATGTTTCGGGAACTGTTAGTAACCGCGCAACCATATAGGCTAGGGACAGACCTTTTTAGAAGCAATCGTTAGGATGCCAGCGCCTCGTACACCTGGCTTTGCATTCCTACCCATCCAAGCCATTGCATTGAGCATCGGAAATGCAAAAGCATAAAGCAGCGCATTCCGTTGTCGAGCGCCTGTAATCAGATAGCTGATATTATTTGAAACCGTTTCAAGATAACCGTAGGTGGGATTAATCGATTTAATATGCAGCCCAGCCTCTTCTATTAACTTCTTAAGCTGCTCGATGTGATATCCCGGCCGGACATGACCCTCAACATCAAAGTTCTTGCTTTTGCCCCACAAAAGCCAAATGCGTTCGTAAGCGGGAACATGACAAACAAAGGAACCACCAAAAATAAGAGCCTCATCAATCTTACGAAGCACTTCAGAATCTTCTGAAATATGTTCTAAGTTATCGACGGATAAAATGAGGTCAAACGCATTCTTATATTCCATAGTCAGGATGTCTTGAACCCGGAAAGTAACATTCTTCAAACCGATTTGTTGGGCAATTTCATTATTGATGTCTATCTGCTTCTTATCGATATCGATTCCGATCACCTGGGCATTTGGAAAACGTCGTGCTAATTCAAAAGTGAAAATACCCCTGCCACATCCGAGATCCAGGATTCTTTCATATTTCCCGCTGATGGCCGGCAGGATTCTTCTGAGCCGGATCCTTAAACCGCTAATCGGAACACCGAATACAGCAATATAGAGCTTGTGAAAACGGTTTAAACCTGGGTCTAACAACAATTCTTTGCCTGGAAAGTTTGCAATCATGAAGCGCCCATAGAGTTAAGTCTTGCCGTTTCACTAGCCGCTTGAGCTGCCTGCAACTCGCTTAAAGCAAGCATCATCCAGCTATTATTCCATCTCATTAAGTTTATTTTCCAAGTAAATCGTTTGTACTTCTGGTAATAGAAAAAACCTTCGTCGGGGTCTTGCATGTGCTGCATCGCCCAAGTAGCTATCCTTTGCGACATAGACAAACAGTCCGGAAAGAGGGCGGAGGCTTTGGCGAAAGTGATGATCCCTTGAGCGGCGCCATGAATATCCATCGGATAGCTTCGATTCATTCTCCACTTAGGCGCACCATCGGCCTCAAAAAAATTTGTTTTATAGAATTCCAAACTTCTTTTGTAATTTTCTTTAAACGAGAAATCACCGGAAGCCATCATAGTGTCAAAAATTCCATCCAATATTCCGCCTGTGTGGTAATTGTCCGGTCCGATCCCGGACTGCGACTTCGGATGCGTGTAGTTCCATGACCCATCGGCCTGCTGAGCACCGAGAGTCCAACGAATCATTTTCTTGGCCGCTTCCATATCCGATTGACTGCCCGTTTGCTTCGCCAACTTAGCAATAAACCCTGCCGCAACTGAATTAATGTTGATTACGCACCAGCGCAGGCCGCCGGTCACATAACCGATGCATCTTTTTTCTGGCGCTTCAAAAAGCACTGGAAGGTCTTCCATTATAAACCGCTTGGCGCCTACAGCTCCTTTCAAGTACTGTTCATCGCCTGTAATCCCATAGGCATCCAGCAGACTCTCGCCGCAAAATGTAGTTACAATGCAATTTGGAAAATACCTTGGAGCATAAAAACCAGGGCTTTGCCACGGAAAGTGGTAGCCCCATCCCAGACCATTCCCACGAAAGCTTGAGCGCAACTGAGAATGATTGTCTAGAAGCCAACTCGCCAAAGAACGAATTTTCGGAAGATTGGATATCCCAACCTCATGCATTTTGCAGTATGCACGCAAAAAATTGGCTATTCCCTTCGGATTTCGGGCTGGCCTTATTCCAACCCAACTGCGCAAGGGTAGCGGTACGCGGTTAATGACTTGAACAGCCAACAATCGGGTTAGGGATGAGAAGCCGAACAGTTTCTCAAGGAGTGGGGAATTTAATGCATCAAACTTACAAAAACCGGCATAGTCTTTTTCCGCAACGTGGCGCTCAAGTTTTGCCAGACATTCATCGAGCATCATAATGTTTCCCCCACTTTCTTGACGACAGCCCCTCTGTTGGTCCAGTGCGTGATAACGTCGCAAGGTCTCGAAAACCACGCACCATCCTTTTTTGCGATCGAAACGATTTCTTCCAGCAATCCAACGTCATCAGGAAAATCCTGTTCATTCATACGATGCAGATGCCAATTGAGAACCAGAACCCCGCCCACTCTTTTGATTTCATCCAATACTTTCAAAGCGACCTGGCGGCGATCCGCAAATGCTCGGTACTGGAACCTTAAGGAAGAATCCATTAACTGAAACGGTAATTCCCAGATAGCGCCCAACCAAAACGGGAAGCCTGTACCCGACCGGAACCCTGAAGTGAAATTGAAACCCAGCGAGCTATCATACATCAACCCGGCTGCCTGTTGAATCGCCGGGCTTTGTTCTAAACTGAAGTTCAAGTAATGGTTCCTGACTCCACACACAGGGCTAAAGCCACAATTTCGCATTTTATTAAGCTCTTTACTGAGAGCATCTGCATTGCACCATGAATCAAATGAGCCGTGGATACCGATTTCATTCCCAGCATCACGATAATCTTCAAGCTCTCTCACTATCTCTTCTGGACGGTAAACGCCGAAAAAATGCTGGGGCTCCCTTTTTCTTATCGCCATGAACAAGCGGCGCTTTTCAAATAGGACGTAACAGACAGAGGGAATGCCCCATTGTTTCTCAAGCCGGATGGTTCTGTAGAAATTACAAAACGGGTTGTTGTCATGAAGTTTTCTAACATGCGCCGATACGAAGTCCATCCACACAGAACGAAAAGTATCTATTCGATAGTTTCTATCCCAACTCAAACGGTGGATAGTCGAAAAAACCCGATCAATGTCATGGGTGACACAAACTGCGTAAGGTTGACCCGCTGGCCAAAAAGGAAGGGGACTCATTTTGAACTCTTTGGACAAAGACCAAAGCTGTCGATCTGCAGAGGCCTCCAAGATGGGCTCATATCCAGTCGCATTTTGAGAAGGAGGCTCAAGAACGGTCTGCGATAATCGGCTAAACTGATTTAAGACACTGGAAGAAAATCTTCTAGGCAATGAGTCCGAAGACAAGCCAGTCCACCGAACCCATATCTCGAAACCTTTTCGTTCAACGGAATCCAAAAGTTTTTGCTCCAGATAGATGAATTTTCTTTTTAAATAACAACCACGCTATCCAACCAGCCGCCAGCAGTGAATAAATGCCACACGCGAGCCAGACCGGAAAAAGTGGTCGAATGATTAAAAGAACACCACTGTAAAGTGCGCAAAGACACAGAAAAGAAAGTGCAGAGCGCAACAAACGTATCGTCGGAAAACGTGCCGCTCTATACACAGCGTATAGCCAATACCCATGGAACAAAGCGACAACGAGAGCCTGAAGGGTGATTGCAATAAAGGCATTACCCGTTAACCAAAACGATAAGAATAGAACCGCAACATTTAAAAAAGAAAAAACGAACTCCATTTTGAGCGCGAGCTTTTGTCGACCCAACACATCCAGCACGCGGTCCGTCCAGTCAGAGAAAAGAAACATGAATGCGGGTAAGGCTAGAATTTGAGCGTAGATTCCTCCGTCTCTCCATTGCCCGCCAAAGATCAATGCAAACAGGTCTTGTGCGTAAAAAAGAAATAAAATGACAAAAGGAGTACTGAGCTGAAGGAGCGTCGCCCTGGCCCCTTCGATAAATTGCAGCACGCTTTGAGATTCTTCCGTAGACGCTTTTTGAAATAAGACAGGCCGAATGCTTCCCGATATCAACCCACCGGGCAAAGCAGTCATTCTCTGCGCAAGAGCAAAATTACCTACCACTGCTTGAGTAGCCCATGAGTTTAAAAAGAACAGACTGATACGCTCTCGAATCACCCCGACTATCGAATAGGGAGTCAGATAAATGGGAAAATTTTTGTATTCTCTTGCCGTTACATAAAGGTGTTTTATGGAAATGAGCTTAAGGCTCCGCCGCTCGCAAAAAACAATCCAGCAACATAGGATCAACGTTGTCCCCCCCTGCCCGATGATGGAGCCCACAACCAATCCCCAAAACGTGGTATAGCCAAGCTTTGCCGCCACTATTTGGCTTAAAACCAATAGCAGAGCAGAGCACGCATTTGCTATAGACGATAAACCAAACCACTGACTCCTAGTGCACCAGCTTAGGCAAGTCTGCGAAAGGCCCGTTAGAAAAACAAGTGCAGGAATCCAAGAAAGGGATAACCACGTCACGTCCGTAGAGAGCACTGAAGAAAGTTTGCCGGAAAACAGGACCAATGGAAGAAATGACAAGCAACCGACAACGAAGCTGCAAAAAATGGCTAGCGCCGCGGCGTGAACAGCATCCCGATGACTCTTGGGAAGAACGACGGCATTTTCGTATCGAAGCGACGCGACCGTACCCAATATAGAAACATAGCTTATGCAGAGGATCCACCGGGCATAATCCTGAGGAGTGTACAGACGGGTGATCAGCGGAGTGGCTAGAACAACTAATAGATTACCCGCAACCGCCCCTGCGGCAAGTCTGAGCACTCTGTGGATATCGGCCTTAGCTGTGACAACCGTCCGGGATACACGCTGAGACTCAACACTCACAGCCCGGGATGCCGTTGATTGAGAGGCTGTATGCAGTTTTATTCTCCTGGTAACTATTCAGGTCATGGCCAGCGCTGCGAAGCCATCTTGTCCTGTTAGGTTAGCGATGGACGAGACGATAGCGTGCCCACCGGACCCAATTGAGTATTTCTTTCCCTCCGCTTAAAAGAAAATGGTCAGAGGGGTAGTCCCGGTAGGTGCGGATCGGCAGCGCCATGATCTGCTCAAACTCTCGCAAAGTGATTCCCAATTTCTTTGCAACATACTCTTTATCCGATTGCATCATTCGACTGTCATAAGGATCTCTTTTCAGCTCTTCCAATGCTTGATCTCTTGAAATTTGCTCCGAGCAAATCAGGCTCGATAGGTGGGCACGCCTTTTATCGAATTTGAATTTATTCGGCAAAATGTAAGATTGAAAAAACCGAGTGAAAACCGATTCACAATGCTTGCCACCATAAGACTGCCATCCCAATTCCTTTTTCAAAAGTTCGATGGCCTCATTCTTTACATAGGGAACATAATCTAGAATACAAACCCGCTCGATAGGCCGGATATAGCGGTAGTACAGCATCCGCCGGAAAGGCAGTCTCGGAAACGTTTTCAATGGCACACGCCCGAATTCTTTGTGAATGGACTGAATCAACCGATAGTCCCAATAACTGTGAGCCCAGCTATCGGGAAGAATGGCTTCCGTTGCAATATTATCCCCAGTCAAAATGTAACGAACTTTGAACTTTATCGCGCTTTGAAAAAGAATCGCGGCAATTCCGTGGTCCGTGGGAATTTCGGCATTCTGAATAGACGCCCGCAAAAAGGCTAACTGAAGATCTCTAAACTCGTCCCATTCAACGACATAGGTATACAAATCGATATCAAGCTTCTTAAGCGCGTACTCGATGTTGGTAACAGCAATTTCAGAGTTCCAGCCATTATCAAAATGAACTGCCAGCGGTCTCAGCCCCCATTTCCTCGCAAGATACGCAACATAGGTGCTATCCACTCCCCCGCTGATGCCAAGTATGCAATCGTACTGTTTTCCTTGTCCTGCGCGCTTTATATCATCTATCTTTTCTTTCAAACGAGCATCTGCGAGCTCACGTTTATGCACTTTTGTGTGAATGTCCACTTCATACTTGAGGCAATGGTTGCATATACCGTCGGCATTAAACCTAATCTGTGGGTCAGTGGTATCCATGATACATCGCCGACAAACCCGGTAATTATTATCTTCAGACGCAATTGCAATATTAGCCATTGATTTCAAATTAGCCACCTTACTAACGTCTAGAATTATAACTCTTCTTTCTCGATGGGGCTTCGGGTACTTTTTTCTCCAGTATTTGCTTCACTTCTACCATCACCCGCTCAACCGAAATTAACTTAAGGCATCGGTTACTCTTGCACGTTACCATTTTGTCGTACAAGGTATTCATGCAGGGCGAGCAGTAAAGCCCCCTGTAAAAGACACGGCACGGATTATCCTCGCCGAGACCGATGGGACCATACGTCGTCGGGGATTCCGGCCCGAAAAATGCAATGACGCTGGTTTGTTGAGCATTTGCAATATGCAGGGGACCTGAGTCATTCGTCACAAACAACTCCGCAAGAGAAATGGCCGCTATCAACTCATCGATGGAGAGCTTGCCACACAAATCAACGAACTTCTTTTGCTTTATAAAAGGCTCAATCAAGGTGTTGTTATAATCGACATCTTTGGGGCCCCCAATGGTTGCGACAATGTGATAAGGCAGGTTGAGAAGTTGCCTGATGAGTTCTCGGTAATGTTCGAAGGGCCAGCGCCTCAAGTACGATAAGTCGGAAGCATGGGGGTTCACCAGTATCAGTGAATAATTCTTCAAATCAACGGGGATTAGTTGCCGGACCCGTCTTTCTGCTGCAACAGAATAGTTCAAGTAAGGCAATCTTATGTCGGCATCAAAGCTTTCTTTTTCAAGGTCGGAATTAAAGGCACATAGCATATTCATAAAAATTTTGGATATATGCCGAAGAGGGTTGTAATGCGCGCGGTGGGTAAGCAGTAACGAACGAAATAAAAAACCACGTTCCCAAAATCCAATACGGTAACGTGCGAGGGATAGCGTTTGTACTATCAGGCCAAAATGTGAAAAAAATTCAAGATCAATAAAGAGCTCAGCTCGCGGGGCAAAGAAAACAAATCTGAATAGGCTGCTGACAAGCGTGAAAAAATTCTTGTTTTCGATGGTTTCAATGTGATCGATGCTCTCTATATGCTCCACTAACCGTCTATTTTCATGGAACGTGAGAAATGTAAGACGAGCATTTGGGAACAGAACTTTTATCTTAGCAAGCAGAGGAGTCGCTAGCAGGACACTGCCCATACCCACAAATTTTGCCACAGTAATGTTCGTTATCTCGGTGGGCTCCAATCTGGGCTTAAAAACGAATCGTATGGCACCCACCATGAGAATCACGGGATACAACACGGCAAGGATGAGTGGCCCAAAAATTCTGTCTACTTTTCGCATGAATGAGAAAGACATGGCGTGCTGCGGCCTGGCGGTTTTTGATATCTCTTTTTCTTATCGGTTGATTACTAAATAGGCTGAAGACTGGAATTTTGTAGTATCATTAGGTTTGGGCATTATCCATAACACGCCGCTTAGGCTGCTTGCATTATAAAAGACACGTATGACGGTCCTTCTCGTAGCACCTAATTCCAGAACAGGGAATGTCTACAAGAAATTCGAACGAGTGGCGCCCCAGTGGCCTCCCCTTGGCCTTGGATACTTGGCATCTTACGCACAGCAGGCTGGGTATGGCTGTCAAATAGTCGATTTAACCGCTGAAAATCTGTCTAACCAAACCTTTGCGGACACTTATATACCCTCACCAGTCAGCTCAGAGAAAACAGTCGTCGGTATTTACTGCATTATTACAAACTACTCAGAAGTCATTCGACTTGTTCATACAATAAAAAACAAGAATTCTACGATAATCGTTGTGCTAGGTGGGCCATTTATCGATAAAACCACAGTTTCCTTTTTCACAAAAAAGACTGAAGTGGATTACTTCGTTATTGGAGAGGGAGAAGTCGCCTTTTCCCAACTGCTCGGCGCACTGGATCAAGGACAACTTCCCAACAATATACCCGGACTGACCTACCGCCATGGGTTTGAATGGGTCTCCAATCCAGCTGGCAGCTTTGTTGACAATCTCGATTCGCTACCGAAACCTGCACGCCATTTGATGCCTGCCCTCACAACGTACAGACCATATATCCATACACGAAATTTTCCCATCGGGGGCTTGATCACTTGACGCGGTTGTCCTTACGCCTGTGTATTTTGCAAAACTCTTTTTGGCCGAAAAATCCGTTTTCACAGTGCCGCCTATGTGTTGGACGAAATAAAGGAACTCATTCTCAATTATGGGGCCAAGGAAATTTTATTTCTGGATGATACCTTTAACGTTAGGCGCGAACGAGTCGAGGAGATTTGCCTAAAAATTATTGAATCAGGACTGAAATTTTCCTGGTCTTGCAATATTCGCTGCAATACTGTGGACAGGAATATTCTCGGGTTAATGAGAAAGGCTGGTTGCTGGCTCGTCTGTATGGGCGTGGAAAGCGGAAGTGATCGCGTTCTGAAGCTTCTCCAAAAGAACCTGAACAAAAAGCAGGTACTCGATGCAGCCAAATGGTCTCATGATGCAGGCCTGAAAATAAAAACCTATTTCATTATCGGCAACCCTGGCGAAACGTTACAATCGATAGACGAAACCATTTCATTCGCACAACAACTGAAACCAGAGTACCCAGTTTTTAGCTTAATGACACCGCTTCCAGCAACTTATTTGTGGGACCACTGGAAAGAATACGGGGTATTCAGTTACAAGAACTTCGATGAACTGTCCATGGCTTCCAATAACCCGACTTTTATTCCAAATGGACTGACCAAACAATTGCTGATGCAAAAACAAAACGAAGCATTTCGAAAATTGTATCTCAGTCCGGCGATGGTTTGGCGTCATGCCCGATCGTTAACCTCTTTCGCAGCACTGGTTGAAACCATGAAGCTTGGCATGCATGCAATCAAATTGTTTTCGTCAGATAGCGGGTATGAGCCAGTGAGCAATACCGTTCCCGAGGAGGATCCTTTTGCGGATGAAAACGGCTCAAATACGAAAGCGACCCGTGTCGGTAAGACCCAAGGGCAGTCAAAGGGGAGTGGGTAGCAATTGAACAGTAACAGGAAACTTCTTACAACCCTATTAAGAGGCATTTGCATCGTAAGCGCAATGTTTCTATTGCAATTACTGCTTGAGAAAGAATGCGGAACTCTTAACGACGACAACGTAACGGGTTTTATCACCTATCTGAACAATCAGTTTCCAAAATTGTACCCACACGATCCGCTCCTCCCCTCAATGCGTGGGTACTTAACGGTAGTCTATGACGTCTTCCATTTTTTTTCCTCGTTTCTAGGCGAAAAGTGGGCTTATGTTTGTTTATTATTCGCTTCGAAAATTCTATTGCTTGCCACAATGTACACAGCTTGCCTTCTGATCTACCATTCCGAGATAGCTGCCAGCCTTGCCCTACTTTGTATCCTTGTCCCCCACGGCATCATGGGCGACAGTTGGACGGCGAAGTTCAGCGGTTTTTTTCCGGAAAGTTTTGGCCAGCCAATGTGTTTACTCGCACTGGCTTTCCTGTTTGCTCGTAAACATTGGTTATTCGGAATATGCACTTTTCTTAGCTTTTATGTCCACGCCATGAGCGCAACCTGGTGCCTGCTACTGGGTACCGGGATTTTAATTCTATCAAAAAAATGGCGCCAGTTATTCTCATTAACCCTATTGGGTACCCTTGTTCTCGCTCCGTTCTTTTATCATTACTTCAGCCATTCCTCGTTCGGTTCCATAAACTCCGATTTAGTAACCACCGTAGCGCGCTGGAGATCCACTCGCCATCTTTTCTTTTTGTCATGGCCAGTGTCTGAGTACATTGCTCCGCTGATCACGATGCTTTTTATGGCGCTCACGGTTCACCAAGTCCTTAAACACTTTAATCTCAAAAGCGAGCTTCAATTTTTCAGGCACTTTATCCTGATGAGTGTTGGATTATGGATTGCCGGCATCCTGTTTACCGAATGGATTCCGCTGCGGTTAATGTATTCGCTCCAGCTTCTAAGATCATCCTCGCTGGATTTTCTGGTTCTTACAGCGTTTTTCGGTGGATGCCTTGCACTTGCAAACGCAAGAACAGAAGGCAGGTTATTTCTCTGTATCCCGACAGCTGCTGTTGTTTACATCTTCTTACGGTCGCAAATTGACTATAAAAATGCTCTATTTGTATTGATCTTCTTGTCGGGTTTCTTGATCATTAGCCGCACCGACATCCAAATAACATCTTTTTCGTTTTATAAAGCTTGGGGAAGAGCCTCCTGGGTGCTTCTCTGTTGCATTCTCAGCGTAGTAATTTTCACACGGAGAGTGTACAGACCCAACCTCCTCCATCAGCCGTACCGGTTTAACTGGGATGAATCCCTTGGAAATGTTTACGGTAACGGTTTTTTGGGGGCAGCGGCTTGGGCCAGAAATCATACGAATGCATCGGCTCTATTTGTCACGCACCCAGCTGAAATCGGTTTCAGATATTTTTCAAGAAGGTCAACAGTGCTTAATTGGAAGGACGGCGGGATTATTATCCTCTATCCCAAAATCACCGAGCAATTCGTTTCTGTTTTGGCTGGCTATGGCTTTAGGCCTCCCGGACCACCTGACTTAGAGAACGTAGCCGCCTCATCGATCATTAAAGTGGGAATGAAGAATAAGGCCGATTATGCTCTTATTCCAATCGCATCTTGCAAACTTTATTCACAAAGGATTCCAGCCAGCGCTTCGTGCAATGGCAATGTTGTGTACGAGAATGACACATGGAAAATCATCAAACTCAATCAAGACAACTAAGCACCTGGGACTTGAAGATTCTTGAAACAGCAAAAAAAGAAACCGATCCCCGTTACTTTGATCAATTTCAGCCGATAACCAAAGGAAAAATGTTTGCAGTGATTGCCCTTTGTTTGTTAGCGCCGTTTATCTTCTTCTTTTTCGTAATCCATTTTGTAAGCCGAAAAATCAACCGTTCTTTAGGGGGCGAAGCCACTTGTCATTGCGTGGGCGAAGCCCGAAGCAATCCCGTCGAAACATCGCAACGCGATAAGATTGCTTCGCTTCGCTCGCAATGACACGGAAGAAAAACTATGGACTCTTCTGCAGCCTTTGACATTCTCATCATCGGTTCAGGGCCGGCGGGTGCTCATGCTGCCCAAAGTGCCATTGCAAGTGGTCTGCGAGTGGGGATGGTGGATGTCGGCCAAACGGATACGCACTATGCCCACCGAGTGCCCAGTCTACCCTTTACCCAGATCCGCCAATCTGACCCAAAGCAGAAGGAGTATTTCTTAGGGGACAATATTGAAGAAGTCTTTGATAAAAAGCGCAAGGCTGGCACGCACCTCACACCTGCCCGCTATCACATGATTGAAAAAATGGACGAGCTCTTTCCCACCCGAACACATAACTTTTTCTGTCTTCAAAGCTGCGCACAGGGAGGTCTCGCCGCAGGATGGGGGGGCAACTGCTTCACCTACGAGGATTGTGAGCTCAAAAAGATAGGTCTATCGTCCAATCGAATGAGATTTTTTTATGATGAAGCAATGGCTGAAATTGGTGTGAGCGCTGAACCCGCTTCCGATCTCTATCCATCTGTCGGCACTTTTCCACATGCGCTTCCAGCTTTACAAATTGATACGAATACAGAAAGCATTGTGAATCGTTACTCAAATAACAAAGAATGGTTTAGCCGAAATGGTTTTTGTCTTGGAAAAAGTCCTCTCGCCGTCCTGTCGCGCCGTCAGGACGACCGCGGACCGAACCCCTATTTTGATATGGACTTTTGGGCTGACATCAATCGATCTGTCTACCGTCCACGCTACACAATTGAAAAACTTACCCGAGAACCCAATTTTCATTATGAACCGGGCATGCTCGCAAAGAGCTTCCATGAAACCACAGCCGGCGAAGTGGCTGTGCACTGCCAAAACATCGACACGGATCACGCGCAACTCTTTCGTGCCAGAAGACTGATTTTGGCAGCAGGAGCGATCAATACCGGAAAGCTGGCGCTGGCTTCTGCCCAGGCATATTCTCCACGCCTTCCCCTACTGTGCAATCCCAATTATTGGGTGGCCGCCTTAAATTGGTCTCAACTGGGGATACCGGCACGCGATGAGCGTTATAGTCTTTCGCAATTAACAGCTACCCTTCGCACATCCAATGATCCTGATTACGTAGTGGGTCAGTTTTATTCCTATCGATCGCTGCTTTTCTTTCGGCTGCTTCATGACATGCCATTGCCACCGGCTCTTGGTCTTCTTCTTTTACGATTGATTTCCAGTTCCTTAACGGTCATCAACATGCATTTTTCCGACAAGCCCGCTCCCCAACATCGGTGGCTGCAACTAAAAAAAGGCCCTACGGCCGACGAACTCGTCCTTTCTGCAAGCTATACGCCCAATGAATTGACGGACCGGGAAAACCAACTGCGTAAATTCTTACGGTGCCTATTCAAACTGGGCTGTCTTCCTTTTCGTATCGTGCGCCCCATCCACGGAGCAAGTATCCACTATGCCGGAACCTTGCCATTTTCCGAACAGGAGCAGCCATTTTCCTGCCATCCCAGCGGACGACTTTACGGTTATAAAAATGTTTATATAGCCGATTCTTCACCTTGGCGTTTTCTTCCATCCAAGGGCCTCACATTAACTATCATGGCTCAGGCAAGAAAAGTGGCAGCAGAGGTTTCATCTGAATTGAAAAATGAAACTCCACTCTAAAACAATTGTTATCACCGGGGCGAATGGTTTTGTGGGCAGCCATCTGTGCCGGTATTTTACTGAGCAGGGAGCCAACGTGAGGGCACTCGTCAAACAGCCCGAACGCTGCCGAGCGCTCAGTGCCCATGCATCCGGCGGCATGTACCGGTGCCAATTGCCGAGTGATATTGACGAAAAAGCTTTTTCAGGAACCGTTTCTCTTGTGGTCCATTGTGCCTGTGAGATGAAAGCTGGTATTCGAACTGCAAACTTAGAGGGAACCAGGCGACTGTTGCACCTTTCACAACGCGCCGATCATTTTATTTTTATCTCATCACTCGCCGCACACTCCGAAGCTCATTCTCTATACGGACAATCCAAGTGGGAAATTGAACTTGAAATGCAGAAAGCAAACACAACAATCATCAAGCCGGGTACCGTTATCGGTAATGGTGGAGTCTTTGAAAAAACCAGGCAACTGGTAAGAAAATCGGCAATCCTCCCGCTTTTTTATGGAGGGTCTCGTGCTATTCAGACTATTTGGATTGGGGATCTTTGCCGAGTGATCGAAAATTTATGCTTAGGAAATTCGAAGGGCACCTATGTGGCTGCCGACTTTCCGGGCGTCAGCGTTCGAGACTATTACCGAGGAATCAGCCTGTTGGAAAATCGTCATCGCTGGATCGTACCTTTTCCCGGCGATTTCGTCTTACCCTTCGTTCAGCTTTTTGAGCGCTGGCATCTCCCCCTGCCATTATCCTCCGATAACTTACTCGGATTAAAGCATCTACGCTCGTTTGCAGCATCCAAGGTGGGGGTCAATTGCTTATCGTATGCTCAATCATTAGCCGCTTTGGCGACGGAAGAGGGAAATTTTTCAGCAGCCAGGCGATTAGAATGTTTGCGAAGCAACTCACTCAAGTAAGTCACCGCAATTCTTGAAAGCCCACCCGTCTTTAACATCGCACTGGCAGATGCCATGCACCTAACAGCACATCCCTTGCATTGTGGGTAACGTCCTTGCTTTCTGGCCATTTCCTTCACTTTGGGGTCCCGATACAGACGAACAAGATTGTTTTCTATTTTGGGCTTCCATTTGACTAAAGCATTGCAGGGAAATTTTACGTGCCCTTGGGGATCCAGAACGATGGCTATGTCCACCGCACGGCACCCGTATTTATCCAACCCCCCAGCCTTGAGCATCGGAAGATAGGGATCCGATGTGACCACAATGTCACTGTAGCGCTTTTTTATTTCCTCGAAGAATGTCAGAAACTCATTAATGTCCGGCATTAGACCCATAGAAACAAGATGCTTATCCGTAATCGGCGGGCCCATTTTGATAAAGGTTATCTTTGCTCTGAATTCTTTTTTGATAAGCTCCATCAGCGGAACGACGCCCTCAAGGGTGGTCTCCTTCGTTACCACACACGTGATTAACGGCTGAATGCCGTGCTGATTTAACTCCTTAACCGTTTCAATTGCTCTGCCGAATGAACCCTTCCGCCTTCTTAGCGAGTCATGGAGCTCCTCTTTCCCATCGATACTGATTCGCACCAGATCGGCTTCGAGCAAGGCCCGTATTGTCTGCTTGTTGGTTACTCCGTTGCTCGTTACAACGACAACAATGCCCTTGGCTTTTGCATAACGTACGATTTCCAAAAAATCCTTCTTTAAGGTGGGTTCCCCGCCAGAAAAATGAATGACCCTCACTCCAAGTGCTTTGAGTTGGTCCATTTGAGAGTAAATTCGATCGGTGGGACTTTCTTCTGCTGGATTATAATTTGAACTGGCACCGGTTGAGCAAAAGCGGCAGTCAAGGTTGCAACTGTGCGTAAGTTCCCATTCACAATAAACAGGAATCCGACGCCCAAAGAATTTTATCTTTACAATCGCCCACAAAACACTGATTCCTGCGTACAGTTTTCTCATAAGGCAATCTGCCTGGTACTCGCATGCCGCTGATCCAATGCTTGCTTTAAGATGACATAAGAGATGAGATTGCCGCTATCGCCACACAATAGCCTTGTAATCATCTTCTGAAATGGGGCGGGCAACCGCAGCGATTTCCTGTTTAGCGCGGTACTGTAAAATCGTTTCTCACATATCTTGTAACCGTCAAATATACGGTTAAAAAGATCGTCTGGATCAAAACCCTTTTCGGGGTCAATCCAAGTCGGATGCTGTTCCACTGGAGAATGGTATTCCACCAGTTGTTGAATTTCCTGTAGCGTGAGAGGGAAAGTATACCCGTGCTCTTTAAGGCTGCGCTGGATGATAGGTAGATTTTCCTCCCTAAACTCCACTCCATTTCCTAATTTTTTGTACAGCTCACCAAGAATTTTTTTGAGTGGCTTTCCAAAAAATAGACGGTTAGGCTCGTGTGCACCCATCATCAAACCGCCCCCAACCAGAATCTGATTGAGCTGATTGATCGTTTTGTCTGGGCAATGGATGTGGTGTAAAACACTGTTCAGCGTAACCAAGTCAAAAGAGTAACCCAGTTTTTCAACTGATTTCCAATCCGACAAGAACACGAAACGAGAATCGCCACCCAATTTCTGCTGTGCCTTTGCCAGTGAACTTTTACTGATATCGAAGCAGACAAACTTCCGAAAATCTCTGACAGTACGTGAAAACACTTCTCCGATGAAACCTGTGCCGCAACCGTAGTCCAGTACGGTTGCATCTTTCTTATTTGCCAAGTACTTAGTCAGCATGTTTTCCCACCACTGGGCATCCCCCTCTCGCACTTCAGGATGGTCTTCATCGTACGTCGAGGCAGCTGCGTCGTAGCTAGCCTTATTAAAGAGAATAATTTGCTCTTCGCGCTCACGGACGGAATCTATCCCTTCGTACATATTGAGATACACTCGCCCGTGGCAGCTCTTGGGATAATCGATGCCAAGCAGAAATGCGACGTTGGCGCAAATATCCACAATACTGCCCTCTTCACGGACATAGTGGTGATTGGCCTTAATGCCTGGCGCGGCCACCATGAATGGTACGTATTTCTCTTCCTGAAAAAGAAGATAGGAGTGGTCGATGGCCTTCATTCCATGATCAGAGCAAACAATAATCGCCGTATTCTTCAGTCGGTCCGTTGACTCGAGCCAATCATAAATGTGTCCGATTTGCAGGTCGATTTTTCTGAGCGCTTCTTTATAGGGCCGGCTCGTACTGCCGTAGGCATGGCCCAGGAAGTCTGCCTCACTGAAATCGAGTACGAAAAGCCGCGTATCCGGACAACGTTCAAAGTCATTTTTGAATAACCGTACCATTTCCTCATCACACCGATAGGCGGAAGTGGTTGGAAGAGAAATGACCGTTGTGTCCCAAGCCGCTTTGGAGAAATGCTTGACGTGCATCGAACCGTACAGCTTTGTCCGGACTCTGTCAGGCAATCCCTCGGTCTGAATGACTTGTCCAAAGTTATTGTTCCTCACCCCATGTTCTTCAGGAAAAGCGCCCGTCAGAATGCTTGCGAATGCGGGATTCGTTAAAGCGCGGTACACGGTCTTTAAGCCGTTATCACACGTTGAACCAGCCCGTTTGAGCCTGGCGATATTGGGCAAGGAAACAGACTGGAACACATCCATGCGACAGCCATCTATATTTAATAGA